>JAIZWN010000374.1 GCA_020443945.1 Candidatus Thiosymbion ectosymbiont of Robbea hypermnestra
GCTCGGAGGGCAAGTGCAACAACTTGCGTACTGTCAACCGAGGTATTGGAGGTATCCCCATGAGTAAAGGTAGATACAAAAGCGTCGAGTTCAAGCAAGTGGATTGGCGAACGGTGCGCGACCGGATTGCCGGGGAGCGGGTGGTGGTAGCGGTAGATGTCGCCAAGGAAGATGTTGTCGCCACGCTGCTGACGGCGGATCAGGAGGTGCTGGTGACCTTCGGGTGGCGTCATCCTGGGGAAACCGCGGCGGTTCTTGACCGTCTGGTATGGTTGGGTCGGGAACGGCGGCTGGAAGCCGTGTTGGAGCCGAGTGGCACCGATGGGGACACGCTGGTGTGGCAATTGCGGCAGGTGGGGGTTGCGGTGTCTCGGGTGAGTCCGAAACGGGTACACGATGCAGCGGAGGTGTACGATGGGGTGCCTAGTCTACATGATGCCAAGGCGGCATACCTGATCGGACGGTTGCACCTGCAAGGGATCAGCCAACCGTGGCCGGCCCCCCAGGAGGCGCGTCGTACGGTCACGGCGGTGCTGACCCAGCTACGGGTAAACAAGGCGCGTCAGCCGGCGGCCAGTAATCGTCTGGAGGCACCGTTGAGCCGTCATTGGCCGGAGAGTCTGGGCCTGTTGGGGCTTGACACGGTCACCCTGCCGACGCTGCTGGAGGCGTCTGGCGATCCGGCGTCGGTGGCCGCCGATGCGGAGCGAGCGGAGGCGCTGCGGCGTCGTACGGGGCGTTCCGGGTTGCGTGCGGAGAAGATCGATGCCGTGCTCGCCAGCGCCCAGCGAAGCTTAGGGGTTCCCGGTTTAGCGGCCGCGCGTGAACTGTTGCGGTGGCTGGCTGGCGACCTGCTGTCGACACGCCGGGAAATTCGCCGGCGCGAGCGGGTGCTCGCCGGCCAAGTCAAGCAAGCGCCGGCACTGATGCCGATGGCGGGAATCGTGGGGACCGTCTCCGCGGCGGTGCTGGTGGCTGCGGTCGGGTCGCCGCAGAGCTACCCGAATGCGCGCAGCTACCTCAAGGCATTAGGGTTAAACCTCAAAGAACGCAGTAGCGGCAAGCACAAAGGGCAGCTGAAGATCACCAAGCGCGGACCCTCGCTGGCCCGCTTCTACCTCTACTTTGCAACCCTGCGCCTGATCGCACACGAGCCAGTGGTCATGCCGTGGTACCAGTGCAAAACCAGCCGCCCCGGTGCAGTGAAAAACCAGGTCGTGATTGCCCTCATGCGCAAATTGGCCCAAGCCGTGTGGCACATCGCCCACGGGAACTCATTCGACGTGAATCAACGGTTCGCTCGGGAAGCGGTTGCCAAAACCTGAGGCGACGCAACCCTCACGGGTAAGGAGGAAATGCCGATGTTGAGCTCACCGAGAACCCCAACGGGACTCTTCATCGTTTCTCTGGCGCTGACCTTTGACCCATCCTCGGATCGCTCAGCAGTTCCCACCGTAGTCCTGAGGCAGCGCCCGGGATGGCCCCTGGACCAGATGCCCAATGAAACTGATTCGATGCCGCGTTGCGGACATCCCATGTGAGAGGTTTGGCTGACCCCAGGGGTGCCCATCCGGAA
>JAIZWN010000375.1 GCA_020443945.1 Candidatus Thiosymbion ectosymbiont of Robbea hypermnestra
GTATCTACCTTTACTCATGGGGATACCTCCAATACCTCGGTTGACAGTACGCAAGTTGTTGCACTTGCCCTCCGAGCACTGACTACGGGCTTTGATTGTTTCCGGGATTCGGCGTATATACCCAGGGACAACAAAATTACAACACCACCGCAAATTCGTTTGAACCACGGAGACAGACACGGATAAACACAGATTGTGATCTGTGTTTATCCGTGTTCATCGGTGGTTCTTCGGTGCGGTTGGTCACGCCTCGTGGTCTTAAGGCCAAGCCTCGTTAGCGTCAGATTTTCTCCTTGATCCGCGCCGCCTTACCGGTGCGGCCACGCAGGTAGTAGAGCTTGGCCCGCCGCACGTCGCCCCGGCGCCTGATCTGGATGCCGGCGACCGTGGGGCTGTAGGTCTGAAAGACGCGTTCCACCCCCTCGCCGTGGGAGAGTTTGCGCACGGTGAAGGCGGAGTTGAGGCCGCGGTTGCGTTTACCGATACATACGCCCTCGAAGGCCTGCAAGCGTTCACGACTCCCCTCCTTCACCTTGACCTGGACCACCAGGGTGTCGCCGGGGGCGAAGTCCGGGACCTCGCGGCTCATCTGCTCGCGCTCGAGCTCGTCGATGATGTTCATAGTCTTCCAGCTCCTGTGCTCATCCGGTATCCCGATGCGTGCGCATGAATTCGTCCAACAGCGCCTGCTCCTCGCTGCTCAGACCCCGGCGTTCCAGCAGGTCCGGACGCCGCCGCCAGGTGCGCCCGAGGGCCTGTTGCAGTCGCCAACGGGCGATGGCCTGATGGTCGCCGCTCAAGAGCACCGGGGGCACGCGCGCTCCCGAGACCGTCTCGGGGCGGGTGTAGTGCGGAAAATCCAGCAGGCCATCGACATAAGAATCTGTTCGGGCCGAGTCCTGGTGTCCCAAGGTCCCCGGCAGGAGGCGCATCACCGCGTCCATGACCACCATGGCGGGTAGCTCGCCCCCGGTCACCACATAGTCGCCGATGGACCATTCCTCGTCTACGTAACGCTCCACCAGCCGCTCGTCGATCCCCTCGTAACGGCCGGCGATGAGGATCCAACCGGGTGCGGCGGCGATCTCTGCAATCGTGTCTTGAACCAGGGGACGGCCCTGGGGTGTGAGATAGGCCACCTTGCTGTGCAAAGCGACGGCCTTGGCATCCTCGATGGCCGCCTGCAGCGGCTCCACCTTCATGACCATTCCCGGGCCCCCGCCGTAGGGCCGATCATCCACCGTGCGGTGCGGATCCTGGGTGTAATCCCGCGGATTCCACAGGTGCAGCTCCGCGCTGCCGCGTTCCAGTGCGCGACCGACGACGCCTTGCCACGTAAGGATCTGGAACAGATCCGGGAACAGGCTGATGACATCGAAACGCACAGATCTCATCCTCGATCATCAGAACTCCGGGTCCCAATCGACCCGCATCCGGCCTGAATCGAGAGCCACATCCGTGACGACCTGATCCCAGACGAAAGGCAACAGACGCTCCCGATCTCCCTTGACCACCAGCACGTCGTTGGCGGCGGTGGCGAGCAGGCGCTCGACCCGGCCGAGGGAAACGCCATCCAGGGTCTCGACGCAGAGCCCGATCAGGTCGGCCCAATAAAACTCACCGGCCTGAAGCGGCGGGAGCTGACTGCGGCGGATCCGGATCTCCAGCCCCACCAGGGCGGCGGCCTGATCCCGGTCCTCGCAACCTTCCAACCGGGCCACCAGACCCTTGCCCTGGGGCCTGCCCGCGACCAGCCCCCGTGGCGCGCGTGCCGTACCCAGATACCAAGGCCGGTAGGTCAGGATCTTGTCCCGCGGCTCGGTTTCCGAGAAGACCTTCACCCAGCCCCGCACCCCGTACAGACCCGAGATGCGGCCTATCACCAACATCCCCGGCCGCGTCCGTTCCTCCATCCCGCGGGCAACCGCCTCGCCGATTCGGGTCAGGAAGCGGCGGATTCCTCGGCTGCGGCGGGGGCTTCGGGGGATGGCGGCGGTGTCGCGACGGTTGCGGTCTCGGCCTCGACCTCGGTCTCGGAGGCCGGTTCCTTCAGCAGCCTGGCAACCCGCTCGGACGGCTTGGCGCCCTGGCCGATCCAATGCTCGGCGCGCGTGCGGTCGAGCCGCAACCGCACCTCCCCGCCGGTAGCCACCGGATTGAAGAAACCGATGCGTTCGATGCAGTGACCGTCGCGTTTCGAGCGCTCGTCAGCGACGACGATGTGGTAAAAGGGGCGTTTCTTGGCGCCACCCCGGGATAAGCGAATCGATACCATGTTCAACCCTGATCCAAGCCAGAATATCCGGCACATGTAAACGGTTCATTATGCAGGCATCGGCGAGGGAAACGCAACCTTTGCTGCCGGGCGCAAGGGCCACGAATGCACACGAAGCCACAGAGGAGGTCCGTCATTCCCGTGGGCACGGACGGAATCCGCCGGCGTCGAGGGGAATCAGCGGTGGGAGCTCTTGCCGTATCGATTGATGGGAAATCGGACCTACAATATGGAAATGAAAACCCGAAAGTTCGTAGGTGTGGCCCTTTTTCTATCCTTGTTGCTACCGCTGACCGGGCCACCGGCCATGGCCGGCAAAGGGAAGGCACGATCGGAGTCGGCCAAGGTAGAGGTCCATGGAGACTGGGCATTGCGGTGTCCGGAGGCTACCCCCTGCTTTCTTATGCAACGCGTTCTTCTCAAGGGAAAGGAAGAACAACCACTGATGAATTTCATCCTGCAGTTTTCGAGCAGGCCTTCGCGCCTGCTGATCGCGATACGAACCCCCCTGGGGGTCGTGTTCGCGCCCGGAATCGAGCTCCGCGTGGACAGGGCGAAGGCCGGTACTTATCCTTATCACCATTGTCGCTCCGAGGGTTGTTTCGCCATCTTTCCCGTATCCGGGAAGCTCCGCAGGAGCCTCGAGCGGGGGCAACGGGCGAACGTCGGCTACCTTCTGAACAATGGCAAAAAATACAGCATCCCGGTATCCTTGATCGGGATAACCGCGGGGCTGCGGGCACTGCAGAACGCAGCAGGGACTGGAAAGTAGAGGGGATGCCTAAGATACCCATGAGTGGACACGGAGTTCTTTTCGACAGGATTCACGCATCGTCCAATGAGGATATTCCGCAATTTATCGAGACGAATGGAAAAGTAATGTGCCGTCGGCCGGGCCGGCGTGATCTGTCGGTCAATTCCACGCCTGCCCTGGAATTCTCGCGGATTCGACCTCGGTTCCGGTTCGGCGCCACCCAAGCAGCCAGGTAGGCGATGACAGGACTCAGCCCGACAAAAGCGCCGAGGCGTCCGCGGATCCTCACGGTGATCGGCACCCGCCCGGAGGCGATCAAGATGGCGCCCGTCATTCGGGCGCTGGCAATGGAGGAGGCGATCGCCAGCCGTGTCTGTGTCACGGCCCAGCATCGTGAGATGCTCGATCAGGTGCTCCGGTTCTTTGCCATCCACGTGGATTATGATCTGGACCTCATGCAGCCTGATCAAGACCTTACCGAGCTGACGGCCGCCGTGCTGATCGGTCTGCAATCGGTCCTGCAAGACTGCAAACCGGATCTGGTCCTGGTGCAGGGCGACACTACGACCACCTGGGCCGCGGCCCTGGTTGCCTACTACCAGCGCATTCCCGTAGGCCATGTGGAAGCCGGGTTGCGCACCGGCAATATCTACGCCCCCTGGCCCGAGGAGATGAACCGCCGCCTCACCGGCAACCTGGCCGAGCTGCACTTCGCGCCTACCGAACAGGCGCGCCGTAACCTGCTGCGCGAGGGGGTAGCCGATAACCGTATTGTCGTCACCGGAAACACCGTCATCGACGCCCTGCTGGATGTCGTACGGCGGCTGCGCGCCGATCACGCGCTCCGCCGGCAGGTAGAAAGCCCGTTCGACTTTCTCGATCCTAACCGCCGCCTCATCCTGGTTACGGGTCACCGGCGGGAAAGCTTCGGCGACGGCTTCGAGCGCATCTGCCGGGCCCTGGCCGTCCTCGCCCGCAGATCCGACGTTGAGATCCTGTATCCGGTTCACCTCAATCCCAATGTACAGGAACCGGTTCGGCGCCTGTTGGGCGGGGCGGACAATATCCACCTCATCGAGCCCCTGGACTATCTCCCGTTCGTCGCCCTCATGGACCGCGCCTATCTTCTACTCACGGACTCGGGCGGAATCCAGGAGGAAGCGCCCTCCCTCGGAAAACCGGTCCTGGTCATGCGCGATACGACCGAGCGCCCCGAGGCGATCGAAGTCGGTACGGCCCGCCTGGTGGGCACCGATGTCGCCACCATCGTGGCCGAAGCCACCAGGTTGCTCGACGACGAAGACGCCTATCGCGCCATGTCCGGTGCCCACAACCCCTACGGCGATGGGCGCGCCGCCGCCCGCATTCTGGCCATCCTGAGGACCCGCTATGGGTGATCCACAAGGCCGCAGAATCTGCGTTGTGGGACTCGGCTACATCGGCCTGCCCACCGCCGCTTTCCTGGTCGACAAGGGCTTTAAGGTCCGGGGAGTGGACGTCGACCCCGCGGTGGTCGAGATCGTCAATGCCGGGCGCATCCACATTCACGAGCCCGATCTCGATTGCCTGGTCAAATCCGCGGTACGGAGCGGGCGCCTCGAGGCCGCTTTGCAACCCGCCCCGGCGGATATCTTCATCCTCGCCGTCCCGACACCGTTCAAGGACGGCTATGAGCCTGACCTGGCCTATGTGGAATCCGCCACGCAGGCCATCGCCCCCCATCTGGCGCCGGGTAATCTGGTGATCCTGGAATCCACCAGTCCGGTCGGTACCACCGAGCGGGTCGCCCGCTGGCTGGCGGAAGAACGCCCGGAACTCGTCGTCGCCGGCTATACCCATCACCAGGCCGAACCCGCCGGGGCCATTCAAATCGCTTATTGCCCCGAGCGCGTCCTGCCCGGACGCATCATTCACGAGCTGGTCGCCAACGACCGCATCGTCGGCGGCGTCGACGAGGCATCCACCACCACCGCCGCGGACTTCTACCATGGATTCATCGCCGGCAAGGTCCTCCGCACCGACAGCCGTACCGCCGAGCTGACCAAGCTCACCGAGAACACCTTTCGCGATGTCAATATCGCCCTGGCCAACGAACTGTCCCGAGTCTGCGAGCAATTGGCTATCGATGTCCGGGAATTGATCCGGCTGGCCAACCATCATCCACGGGTCGAGCTCCTGCATCCCGGTCCCGGCGTCGGCGGGCATTGCATCGCCGTGGATCCTTGGTTCATCATCCACTCCGCCCCGGAGCAAAGTCGGCTCATCCGCGCTGCCCGCGAGGTCAACATCGCCCAACCGAACCAGGTAATTGCCAAGGTGCACACCCAGGCCGCTTGCCTTCAAGAGCCCACTATCGCCTGCTTCGGTCTCGCCTATAAGGCGAATATCGACGACCTGCGCGAGAGCCCGGCCATGGAGATCACGCTACGCTTGGCCCGAGAAGGGAACGGACGTATACTCGCCGTCGAGCCCCATATCGAGATGCTCCCGACCTCACTGGTCGAGGCCGGGGTTCGACTCTATGCTACGGAAGCGGCATTGGCGGCGGCGGACATAGTGCTCGGACTCGTCCCGCACAGGGTATTCCGGGAGATATCCCGCCAGACGTTGCGGGAAAAAATCGTCATCGATACCTGTGGATTGTGGCGGTAAGGCGACGAAGAAAACCACATCCGCCAGCCGACTTTTAGACTCAACCACTATGCACTGAAAGTGCATAGGTTGCGCTTGGACTGAAGGTCCTGAATCATTCGAGGATCAAGTTTCCGACAGCTCTGTTGGATCGGGGATGATGTTATCCCGGCACCCGATCTGATCACCCCAACAGGTTTCTACGGTATCGTCTTTTTCAGCTCCGGAAATTCGCTTTGAAGTGACACGACGATAATCACCTCTTCGATCACTCATGAATCGCTTAGAGAGAATACTTGTGTAGCCGCTAAAGCTTTGCACTAAAGTGCATAGTTTGGGACTAGCGTGCTGAAACAATCAATAGAGTTGTTCCCTTTGTAACATTCTTTAAAATCAGTATGTTACGAGGACCATTTGGCGTCTAACCCTTTGTTTTCT
>JAIZWN010000376.1 GCA_020443945.1 Candidatus Thiosymbion ectosymbiont of Robbea hypermnestra
AAATGCTCCAAGCCTGGCACGCGCAAAAACCCCACCTCTTTAAAAAAATCCCTCGTAATCATCCGGGACCTGACAGCCCATTAAATCCGGCTCATACAACCCGATGCCCCAGCAATCCTGGAAGTTTGCCGTCCCTGCCGGCGGCAGATTCCGGCACTCCCTGCCGGAATGACGGACGGATGATTGGTTTGCTCCCAAATAGCTGATCACCGGCCGGCAAGCTCTCTGGTTATGGCCCATGTTTCCGTTACTTACGCGCAGACGTACTAGAGTCAGGGTATCCGACCATTGCCAATGAGCTTTTGAGCGGGATACAGAGGACCGCTGGAGTGGCTAGACCGTATTCCCATGCTATAGATAAAATGAGCTCGGTCCCTTTTCCTGACTTTCCCAAAAAAGTTCTTTAGCTGAATATCTCCCAAAAAGTTGACGTTTAGCCGTATTGGGAGCACCAATCCCAAGCCATGCTAGTATATGAGCCCGCCCAGAAGGCACCCAATCCCTGGAGCTTAATACACTAGGCAGTTGATCAAATGGTATTTGTTCAATACTCCCTTCCCAATTACCTTCCATATCATCTACAGATCTTTTTGAAAGTGAAACCCCTAATAATACAAGCTGAATGAAACCTGTAGATACTTCTGTAGAAACCATCATCGGAGGAACGTTATCGATAGGGAAAAATGCTTGAGTTTCTTCTGATAATTCTCGAGCCAAAGTGCGAAGCAGTCCCTTTCTATCTGGGGAAACTCCACTACCCACAGAAGGTATATAAGCTCCTCCAATGGTATGCAATTTATTGGGGAAAGTATCTACCTTCCCTCTTCGTTGAACTATCAATTTTCTTAACTCTGGACATAAAAAAACAGCCGAAGAACTAATAATTCTCGGCTTTATACCTTCCTCCCGCAACGTCAATACTCCCGCGTAGTCTAAGGTATTTACATGGAAAACAACTGGATCCGATTGCCAAATTGGATCACAAGCCAAAATCGCATGGGGATCATTTGGTCTATTTTCTGATTGAAGTAGCTGACTTTTCTTACTTACTGCTAATTGCTGAGAATCATTAAAGAAAAAGCTTCCACAATTCTCAATTCTCGGTTGATGAGCATAGAAATTTTTAATATTTATATCATTTAAAGGTTGTCGGTTTATTTCAGTAATTACATATTCGTTTTTATCATTTTTCCTAAAACGCAGTAGATTTCCAACCAACTTCTCAACTCTATCAGCTCCCTTGTTGAATATACGCTCTAGATAGCGATCAAAAAACCATTTCCACATTCTGGTAGTCCTAAAATCTGTAGGATGGGGCGCGAGACCACGCTAGGCTTTGCCTGTCCTATCATCCTATAGATCACA
>JAIZWN010000377.1 GCA_020443945.1 Candidatus Thiosymbion ectosymbiont of Robbea hypermnestra
AAATGCTCCAAGCCTGGCACGCGCAAAAACCCCACCTCTTTAAAAAAATCCCTCGTAATCATCCGGGACCTGACAGCTAACAAGCGCCTCCAACTAAAAAAGGCCCCGCAATGGAAGCCCGTAGATACTCTGTTCCACTGCAAGTCCGATGTGCCTCCAGTCCATAAACAGAATGAATCAGGATGCCGCTTCCGGCAGGGCGTAGAAGCGGTGGCTCTCAAAGGGGGTGCGCGTCTTGAGCATGCCGTGGATCGCCAGGCGCTTCTCATCGACGCCATGCTTCCTCACCGGATAATTGCGCACCGCCTCCGCCCGCTGCCACGACAGCTCGCGATTATAGGTCTCGGACCCCGAGGCATCCGTATGCCCTTCCACCACGAACGCAAAATCCTGCAGCTCCTCGCGCTGCAACACCTCCCCGATCTTATCCAGGACCGGGATCGTCTTCGGGTCCAGGCGGGCTTTTCAGGCAGTCAAGTATATCTTCTACCCTGAAAAGCAGCACCCTTGGCGGCCAATAATCGGTGGTCCCGGGCCCCCCACCCTTTCGTCCACTCCCAAGTTTCGATAAGGTACGATTTTCCTTTCGTTTGCCCCGAGCGACCCGCGCCCGGCCCGCAAGCAGGCCAAGCGCCTTTCAGGGACCGGGGGTTCGGGGCCGGATCGATGATCGCACCTCCGGGCGGGCCTTGTCAGCCATCCACCACAGACAGGATCGGAATGCCATGGGTTTCCTACAAGATAAACGGGTACTTATCACCGGCGTCGCCAGCAACCGCTCCATCGCCTATGGCGTGGCTCAGGCCATGCACCGCGAGGGGGCCCGGCTCGCCCTGACCTACCAGACCGAGAAGCTCAAATCCCGCGTCGAGGGCCTGGCCGCCGAGTGCGGATCGGAGATTCTGCTGCCCCTGGAGGTGACCAGCGACGACCAGATCGAGGCCGCCTTCCGGGAGCTGGCCGCGCACTGGGACGGACTCGACGCCATCGTGCACTCGATCGGCTTCGCCCCCCGCGAGCAGCTCGAGGGCGACTACATCGACGCCGTGACCCGAGAGGGCTTCGCCATTGCCCACGACATCAGCTCCTACAGCTTCGCCGCCCTGGCCAAGGCCGGACGCGGAATGATGCGGGGACGTAAGGGCTCGCTCCTGACCATGAGCTACCTGGGCGCGGTGCGCGCGGTGCCCAACTACAATGTGATGGGGCTTGCCAAGGCGAGCCTGGAGGCGAACGTCCGCTATCTGGCCGCCTCCTTAGGTCCCGAGGGCACCCGGGTCAACGCCGTTTCCGCCGGTCCCA
This sequence comes from Candidatus Thiosymbion ectosymbiont of Robbea hypermnestra, assembly GCA_020443945.1. Lineage (GTDB taxonomy): Bacteria > Pseudomonadota > Gammaproteobacteria > Chromatiales > Chromatiaceae > Thiosymbion > Thiosymbion ectosymbiont_B. The sequence continues at coordinate 1,303 of JAIZWN010000377.1, forward strand.
TCCGCACCCTGGCCGCCTCCGGCATCGCGGATTTCCGGGGCATGCTCAAGCAGGTGGAGGAAAAGACCCCCCTGCGGCGTAACGTGACCATCGATGAGGTCGGCAACGCGGCAGCCTTTCTCTGCTCCGACCTGGCCTCCGGGGTCACGGGGGGCGTGTTGTACGTGGATACCGGCTACCACATCCTGGGGTTGGGTTGACGCCAGGGGCGAGGGGCTTTGGCGTGTAGGATGGGTAGAGGCGCGGAGCATGAGGAGTGGTTTTTGGCACGGTTGTTCTCGCGCCGAAACCCATCACCAAGCCCGCGGAGGGCGGGATAGGCCAGGGATGGCCGTATCCCGCCGATCCTGAGATGGCGGGATACGCTACGCTATCCCGCCCTACGCGGGCTGACCTGGACCGCGCGGCATGGCTTGCGTTTTCAGACAGCCTCTCAAGGCGCCCCTTACAGGCATTCGCCCTGCTCGCCCCGCGGGTATTATGGACAAGGCCCAGCGGTTACTGTACCATTCGCCCCCTTTCGCGATTCGAGTCAAACAAAGGGGTCCCGGAGCAGCGGACATGAAGACGGAGAGCACCAAGCCGGCGGAGGTTCGCCGCGAGTGGTACCTGGTCGATGCGCAGGACAAGACCCTGGGCCGGCTCGCCTCGGAGATCGCGCGGCGCCTGCGTGGGAAGCACAAGGTGCAGTATACCCCGCATGTGGATACCGGCGATTACATCGTTGTCGTCAATGCCGAAAAGGTGCGGGTAACCGGCAACAAGCTCCGTAACAAGATGTACCATCGTCACACGGGCTACATCGGGAACCTCAAGTCCATCAGCCTGGAGAAGCTGCTCGCCAAGGCGCCGGAACGGGTGGTCGCGCATGCCGTCAAGGGTATGCTCCCGCGCAATCCGCTGGGTCGTGCCATGCTGAAAAAGCTGCATATCTATGCCGGTCCACGGCATCGCCACCAGGCCCAGCAGCCCCGGCTTCTCGATCTTTAGCGCACAGGAAGCCAGTCCCCATGTCGGATTTCAACTATGCCACCGGGCGGCGCAAGAGTTCCGCGGCCCGTGTTTTTCTCACCACCGGTTCGGGTGGAATCACCGTCAACGGTCGGCCTCTGGACAAGTTCTTCGGTCGGGAGACGGCGCGTATGATCGTGCGTCAACCGCTGGAAACCGTCTCCATGCTGGAGCGCGTGGACCTTCGGATTACCGTCACCGGTGGCGGCACTTCGGGACAGGCGGGGGCGATACGCCATGGGATTGCCCGCGCCCTGGTCGGCTACGAAGAGGAGCTGCGCCGCCCCTTGCGTCAGGCCGGCTTCCTGACCCGTGACGCCCGCGAGGTCGAACGCAAAAAGGTGGGATTGCACAAAGCGCGCAAGCGGCCGCAGTACTCGAAGAGGTGACGGGAAAGATACAAAAACGAGGAGTGGATTGATGGGGGATCGTCTAGCGGCAGGACTACGGACTCTGACTCCGTCAACCTAGGTTCGAATCCTAGTCCCCCAGCCAAGATACGAGGGAAAAGCCGGCAGCCGTGCCGGCTTTTCTTTTTGGCTCTTTATGGATTTCCGGACTGGTCTAGTACCCCGTTTCACCCTATTTTTCACCCTCTTAAGCCCCCCAACCGCGCCAAGGCGAGAGGAGAGCACCGAGCG
>JAIZWN010000378.1 GCA_020443945.1 Candidatus Thiosymbion ectosymbiont of Robbea hypermnestra
ACCGCGAGACCGCCCGCCGGGCCGCGGAACACTTCTATACCAGTGGCGACATCGAACCGCTCTGCGCGTTCATCGAGAACCGTTACTTCCAAGTATTCGACAACCGGGATTACCGCTGGACCAACGAGCTGGTGGTCAAGACCGCCTTTCTGGTGGTGCTGTTCTCCGACACCTTCTACATCATGGATTCGGAGACAGCCATCGACAAAGGCTATGCCGATCTCAGCATGATGGTCCGTCCCGATATGCGCCAATACCAGCTCCTGGATCATCTGTTGGAATTCAAATACATTCCGCTCAAGGAACTGGGGCTGAGCACCCAGGAAGTCCGGTCGAAAAGCCGCGAGGAATTGCGGGCGCTGCCCCAGGTCGAGGCCAAACTCGCGCAAGCCAGGGAACAGCTGGCCCGCTATCGCGCCACCCTGGAACGGGTCTATGGTGAAAAGCTACGCCTGACCACCCATGCGGTGGTGGCCCTGGGGCTGACGCGGTTGGTGTGGGAATGATTCCGTTGCGTGAACATAGAGACTTGAATATGAATCGGGATTTCGAGCATATTGTCATCGGCGGCGGTATCAGCGGACTCGGCATGGCCCACTACTCGGCGAGGTGTGGGGTCTCGACCCTGGTCCTGGAAGGAGAGGAACGAGTGGGCGGCTGCCTGAACAGCCGGACCTTTCCCGACTGTGGCGACTTCTGGACCGAGGCCGGCAGCCACACCTGCTTCAACAGTTACGGCCACCTGCTCGAAATCCTGAGAGACCTCGGGCTCATGGAGCGCCTGACGGCAAAAAAGGGACTGAGCTATCGGCTCTGGCGCGGTGGCGAGCGTGGGTCCGTCCTCTTTGCGCTGCACCCCCTGGAGCTGATCCGCTCTCTGCCCCGGCTGTTCAGGAATACCAAGGCGAACAAGGGCGTCGCCGAGTTCTTCGTCGCGGGCCTTGGTCGCCGTAATTACCAGGATCTCTTCGGACCCGCTTTCCGGGGGGTTGTCTGCCAGGAGGTGGACGACTTTCCCGCCGACCTGCTGTTCCGCCGTAAACCCAAGCGGAAAGAGGTCATGCGCCGCTTTACCTTTCCCGGCGGGCTGTCGGATATCCCGCGGGCCATCACCGGCCAGGACGCACTGAAGGTCCGCACCGGGCAGCGGGTATCCGGGGTATCCTGCACGGACGACGGCTATCGGGTCCGGCTGGCGAACGGGGAATCGCTCGGGAGTCGCTACCTGACCCTGGCGGTGCCGCCGGATGCCGCCGCGATTCTGGTGCCGGAAGGGCTGGAGGAGCTGCGGGACCTGGTCGGGGGAATCGGTGTCGCGGAGATCGAGACGGTCGTCGTGTGCATACCCGCCGCGGCGCTCGGCCACCTGCCGCCCCTGGCGGGCCTGATCGCCGTCGATGACGCCTTCTATTCCATGGTCTCACGGGACTATCTGCCCGACGAACGCTACCGTGGCTTCGCCTTCCACTTCCGGCCCCGGACACTGGACGCAAAGACCCGAGTGGAACGCATCTGCCGGGCGCTCGGGATTGCCGAGGAACGGATCGCCGGGATGTCCCGCATCCCCAACAGGCTCCCGGCGCTCCGCGCCGGTCACCCGGAACGGGTGCGCAAGATGGACGCGCTACTGGCCGGCGGCCGTTTGGCCCTGACCGGCAACTGGTTTCTCGGGGTGTCCATCGAGGACTGCCTGACCCGTAGTCACCAGGAGTGCGAGCGCCTGTTTCCAGGCTGATTCAACCCGATCGGAGATAAAGAACCATGCGTAACATCCTGCTCGTCACGGTCCTGTGCGGCCTGTTCGCCACGGCGATGGCGGAGGAAATCGGAACCGTCAGCACCCGCTTCAAATGGCTCGGGCCCAACGACAAGATCCTGGTCGAGGTCTTCGACGACAAGGCCATCCCCGGCGTCGCCTGCTACCTGAGCCGGGCCAAGACCGGCGGCATCTCCGGCGCCATCGGGGTCGCGGAGGATACCTCCGATGCCTCCATCGCCTGTCGCCAGATCGGCCCCGTGCGTCTGACCGAAGAGATCCGCGCCGGCAAGGCCAACGGCGAGGAGGTATTCAAAAAGCGCACCTCCCTCATCTTCAAATCCATGCAGGTGGTGCGTTTCTACGATCCGAGGCGCAATGTGCTGATCTACCTCACCTACAGCGACCGCGTCATCGAAGGTTCGCCCAAGAACAGCATCTCGGTGGTGCCCGTCCAACCCTGGCCCGGTACGGGCGCCACGGATACACGGACCCCCGTGGTGGCGCCGAACCCCTGAGGCGGCGGTCGCCCGAGGGAGACCCATGGGAACCGCCGGCAAACGGGCCGGGCTCTGGACCGCCGCCCCGGTCCGAGGCGGATTCCTGGCCGACGCCGAGCGGATCAACCAGCGTATCCTGACCGCCTTCACCGCCCTGACCGCGGACGACTTCTCCCGCCGCACCCACTTCTTCGGCGGCCGCTTCGAGAACCTGTACCTGGCGCCTGATCGCATCCCCGAGCTGGGGACCATCCTCGACCAGGCGGAGCGCTGGGCACGGGAAATTCTGGGCCGGCACGCCGAACCCTTGCGTTGCGGGTTCTGGCTCAACGCCCAGGGGCCCGGTCACTCCACCTCCGAGCACACCCATGAGGAGCTCGACGAGCTGCTGTCTGGGGTCTACTACCTCCAGGCCCCCGAGCACTCGGGAGACCTCGTGCTCCGGGACGGCCGTCTCACGACCCGGATCACGCCGGAAGCCGGGCTCTTCCTCTTCTTCTCGCCGAGCCTGTCCCACCGGGTGGAAACCAACCGCAGCAATGCCCTGCGGCTCTCCCTCGCCTTCAACTTCGGACCAGGCATTAGCGCCGCGGGCTCAGCTCCATGCGGTCTACGTCGGCCAGGGTGACGGGGCGGCCGTCCAGGGTCGTGAAGCGACGACCCTCCACGTCGGCCCGTCGCGCCTCATAGGTGGTCACGCTTCCGGTCGTCGCGTTGATGATCCGCACCGTCACCACTTCCCGTCCCGCTGTATAGTCCAGGTACAGCCAGAGCAGACTACCCGCCACCATGGCGACCACTAGTCCGTAGGCGATGGCCTTCAGGAGTCCTGGCGGCACCAGGGGCGTCGATGACCGCGCGGGGGGGGCAGGGGCGGATTCCTGGTCGTGCCGCATCCGGGTGCGGATGACATGATAGGCGCCCAGGATTACCGCGATGGTCAGGAGTATTTTGCCGAACATAGGCGGGTAAGGTAGCACGCCACCGGTGGTCGGTCATGCCCTCTTCGGGTTACGCCAGGCAGCCGCGGGGTGGCGTTGTGACTTTGTTCTCTGTGATTTTGAATCCACGCCTGGCACCCCATTTCACCTTATTTTGCGGTCTCAGCGCGGCGAGAAGCGGCCGGATGCGAGGCGCGTGAGCGCAGGAATCGCCAGCCCTCTTGCAAGCTTGCGCAACGACGCGGATGGTAGCTTTCGTCGTGCCCGCGGGGAGCCCCCCCACGAACGCGCCCAGGCGACGTTATCGCTCGGGCTATTCTCGCGTGCTGGGCCTTGCCTGGGCACGTTTGCAAGGGCTTGAGAGGATGCAAAATAAGGTGAAATGGGGCGCTGGTTCATGAATCAGCCTGTAAGCGCGGGGTATAGGGCAATGGCTCACAAGGGAAAGGTCACCTTGTTATCCGTCGAACAATATGGGACCTCCATGGGGGTGCGGCTGCTCTCGGCAATCCTGAAACGGGCGGGTTATGAGACGGTCGTCATTTTCGTGCATGGCGCCGTTTCCCGCGAGGTGGCAATGGGGCGGGCGCGGATATTCGATGATGCCATTCATGACGAAATCGCCGCGCTCGCCGCGGGGAGTCTCTATATCGGCCTCTCGGTGATTACCCCGACCTATCATGCGGCCAGGGAGCTGACGCTCCGGATCGGCTCCCGTATGGACGTGCCTGTCATTTGGGGCGGCGTGCATGCCATTGTCCGGCCGGATGAGTGCCTGGAACACGCGGATATGATCTGCGTGGGGGAGGGCGAGGAGCTGGTGGTCGAGCTGGCGGATCGGCTGCGGGAACGGCGGGCTTACAGCGATATTCCGGGCCTGAGGGTACGCGATGGCTCGCCGGTGATGCCGGCGCCGCAGGTGGCGCTCTCCCGTATTCCGATACCGGACTATACATTCGACGGAAGCCACTATCTCGTCTATGCGCGGGGTGAAGGCCCCCATGAAATCATGCGCATCGAGGGTTCCCGTGCCTATGACTGGCTATTGGACGGGGAGTACTCCTTTGCCCTGACCAGGGGTTGCCTGTATAAGTGCGCCTTTTGCATCAACAGTAAATATCCGCGGCTTTATCGGGAGGCCGGAGAAGAAGGGCAGGGATTCAAGCGGCTGAGAATACGGGACCCCGATGCCGTGATCCGTGAACTGATCTGGGCCAGAGATCGCTTTTCCCTTACCAGCTTCGTCACCACGGATGATTGCGTGATGGGGTTAAAGAGCGAGGAGATCCATTATTTCGCGGTACAATACAAAAAGCACATCGGATTACCCCTGGTAACCGGAAGCAACCTTGGAAACCTGACGGAGGAAAAGCTCGCGATCCTATGCGATGCGGGTCTCAGCGGTCTCATGGTGGGGCTTCAGACGGGGAGCCAGTCGATTCGCAATCTCTATGACCGCAAATGGGAGAATAACGAAAAGATTCTCGACAAGGCCCGGCTTGTCAACGGGTTCGTGCAGCAGGGAAGGATTCGTCGGGTCACCTATCTGCTGATCGTCGATAACCCCTGGGAGTCGCCACGGGACCGCGCCGACACACTCGAATTGGTGGCCTCTTTGCCGCGGCCGGCGACCATCAGTCTGTATTCCCTGACCTTTTATCCGGGAATCCCGCTCTATGAGCGGGCGTTGTCCGAAAAATTGATTCGCGGGGATGCCACCGACGATGCCTATTGGCGGAGCTTCAAGACCTTGAATCCCACCCCGTGCAATGAAACCCTGTCCCTGATGCGATTACTGCCCCTCTCGTCCACCGCCGCGTCATGGCTGGCAAGGGACGGGGTTCTCGCGGCGACGATTCGGCGGGCGCTGTTGGGGTTGGTCATGGGGATTCCCGAGATCACCTTGTTTTGCAGATCGCAGAAGCGTCACGAAATCGATCTGTCCATCCGAGCCCGAGATAAGAATATTTTCCTCCAGTTGAACCGGAGATATTCGCAGGCGAAATCGACCCTGGCCCGCGCAAAGTTCGCGGTGCGGCGTTTCCTCCTATGGGCCTATGTCCGTTCCCATCGAGCAACATGACACTTGTCGCACTCGACCCGAGGCCCTGCAAACACTGAATGACGTTGCGTCTAAACCTGCCATGAACACCAGAAAACTCATCAGCTTCGATTGGGCGCTGAAGCGCCTGCTGCGCAGCAAGGCCAACCACGAGGTCCTGGAAGGCTTCCTGTCCGAGCTCCTCAAGGACGACATCACCAT
>JAIZWN010000379.1 GCA_020443945.1 Candidatus Thiosymbion ectosymbiont of Robbea hypermnestra
ACCGCGAGACCGCCCGCCGGGCCGCGGAACACTTCTATACCAGTGGCGACATCGAACCGCTCTGCGCGTTCATCGAGCACCGTTATTTCCAGGTATTTGACAACCGGGATTATCGCTGGACCAACGAGCTGGTGGTCAAGACCGCCTTCCTGGTGGTGCTCTTTTCCGACACCTTCTACATCATGGATTCGGAGACGGCTATCGACAAAGGCTATGCCGATCTCAGTATGATGGTCCGGCCCGACATGCGCCAATACCAGCTCCTGGATCATCTGTTGGAATTCAAATACATCCCGCTGCAGGAACTGGGTCTGAGCAACCAGGAAGTCCGGTCGAAAAGCCGTGAGGAATTGCGGGCGCTACCCCAGGTCGAGGCCAAACTCGCGGCCGCCAGGGACCAACTGGCCCGCTATCGCGCCACCCTGGAACGGGTCTATGGCGAAAAGCTACGCCTGACCACCCATGCGGTGGTGGCCCTGGGGCTAACGCGGTTGGTGTGGGAATGATTCCGTTGCGCGTAAAGCATAGGGGATAGCAATATGGATAGTGGTAAAATTACCTCATTCCACAGTGACCGATGACCACATGATGACGAATTTTTGGGTTTCTGGCGCTAGCAATCCGCAAGCCAAGGCCCGGCTTTTTTGCTTCCCCTTTGTCGGAGGTGGCACCCTAACCTACCGCGCCTGGTCCCGGCAGCTATCCTCTGAAATCGAACTACGTCCGGTGAGGTTGCCAGGTAGGGAAGGGCGACTCAGCGAAACCTGTTATCAAGAAGCTATCCCTCTGGTGCGAGCGTTGGCATCGGGTTTGACGTCATATATGGATCTACCTTTTGCGTTCTTTGGCCATAGCATGGGCGCTTTGCTGGCCTTCGAGTTGGCACGGGAGTTGCGCCGGCGGGGAGGGCGGGAACCGTTTTGTCTGATGGTCTCCGGATACAGAGCACCTCAACTTCCACTTTCCAGGGCTCCACTCCACAAGCTATCGGAACCGGCCCTGATCGATGCATTGCGGCACTATGGGGGGACTCCTGAGATGGTGCTTGCGCATGAAGAGCTCATGGAAATTTTTATTCCCGTGATACGGGCCGATTTCGCCATTGACGAAACTTACGTCCATGTCCCCGAGCCCCCCCTTGGCTGCCCCATTCATGTTTTCGGCGGCGAAGCAGACCATATGGTAGCGAAGGCCGAGCTCGACGCTTGGCGGCAACAAACCACCGGCGGTTTTGCACGGCATCTATTCCCTGGTGGTCATTTCTATCTCAATGAGTCCGGTGGACCCTCGCTCGTGCGTATGGTGACCGCGGAACTCGAGAGCTTGATGTCCCAGCATTAAAAATTTCGGAAACCGATTTGACCTGATAGATTATCCGCGTCTTCCACATACCAGCCGGAGGCATCCCGAATGGCGATGATGTTCCCTCTGCTGGTGGCATCGCCCATTCGTTTAGGGATCACACCATGAAATTTCCCTACGCCGTCAGTGATTTCGAGGCACTGATTACCCGACAGTATTACTACGCCGACCGCACGGACCACATCCCGTTGCTGGAAGGGGCCGGATCGTAGGATGTGGTGAGCGGCGGGTAGGGACGTTCGCGGCGAACCGCATCAGCGATCGGATTCGGACGGTTGGTGTTTTCGTCTACTATCCACCAAGGTGATTGTTATGGGCACAAGAGCGTTGATTAAAATCGATTTCGAGGGCGAGCCTTGCGGGCTGCGCTATTACCGCAGTATGGATGGTCACCCCGATTTCATCATTCCATATCTTCTGGGAATTGTCTTACCGAAAACACCAGTGATTTCAGCGATCCAGCTGCGCTCACTACAAGATGAATTACACGGATTGGCCGAGCGAGTAGAACCGGAGGAAATCGACGAGGCAATGTGTAGCTACATTTATTCCATTACGTTGGAACCGAATGGGTTGCAATTCCGTTGCCGTGGATACGAAGAAGATAAGCTGGTGTATGCCGAAATTTATCAGTCAATCAGTGGCGAAATATGGAAACGAATTACCTGTGCAGACGGATTCTGAAAGTGCTTGCTCTAACGGCCATGGTACATTTGGAATGATCGTTTCCCTCAGAACGACGTTTGTCAACCTGAAATCATTATGCGATCACTATAGCTTACAGGGGAAAATCATGGAATGGATCGAGGTAATACACAACCCTTTTCTTAAGGATCTGCCGTTCAAGATCGAGCTCGACAAGTGGGGCAAAATTCTCATGAGCCCTGCCAGCAACAATCACGGCAGACTCCAATACGAAGTCGGCTCATTTATCGATAAGAATAAAGGTAGCGGTAAAGTCATTATGGAATGTGCCATCGAAACGAATGGAGGAGTCAAGGTTGCCGATGTCGCCTGGGCATCCGACGAGTTCATTGAAAAATATGGGTACGATACGCCCTATATCAGAGCGCCGGAGATTTGTGTCGAAATCATATCTCCGTCTAATTCGAAGGGAGAGATCGAAGAAAAAACCCTGCTCTACCTGGCCAAAGGTGCTCTCGAGGTCTGGATCGTAAACGAAACCGGCGAAAAGAAATACTTTTCATATGAAGGCGAACTCGAGCACAGTTTAGAAATGCGGAGCTGACCGGCAGATCTCGCCAGGGCAGCCGGTGGCATCTCAATTCTCAATTTATTGCAACAGGTTATGGGTGCGAAGTATTTTAAGGTGTTCAGCAATCGCGATTATGCTCACAGCAATGAACTCACCATCAAGACCGCGTTTCTGACCCTGCTGTTCGACGATACCCTGCGATGGTGAATGATGGATCGGTGGAAAAGGGCCCGCACCGGTATTCCGAACGATCCGTGAATCGACACTCGAATAGAGGAGACGATCATGAAAGAGTATCACAAGATCCAGACGGTGTATAAAAGAGACCCGGCAACCAAGCACAAGACCCTGCTCGAGGGCGATTTCTCATTGCCCGAATTCGGATTTCTCCGGAACAATGAATGGGTCTTCACGGAAAAGGTAGACGGGACCAACGTGCGGGTAATTTTCGATGGAGGGGAAATTACCTTCGGCGGTAAAACGGATCGAGCACAGGTTCCCGCGGTGCTCATGAACCGATTGAACGAGAAATTCCTGTCGAAAACGGATCGTTTCAAGGAAATTTTCGGCGACAATCGGGTATGTCTGTATGGCGAGGGCTATGGCGCAAAGGTCCAGAAGGGTGGGGGTAAATACCGCCCGGATCAGGATTTCGTCTTATTCGATGTCAAAATAGAGGAATGGTGGCTGCAACGGCATGATGTCGAGGATATCGCGGAGAAATCGGGGATCGATACGGTTCCGGTCATCGGGATCGGAACCCTCCGGGAAATGGTCGAGATGGCAAGAGCCGGATTCAAATCCCAGTGGGGCGATTTTATGGCCGAGGGCATTGTCGCCAGACCCGCCGTCGAGCTCAGAAGCAGGAATGGGGAAAGGATCATCACGAAGATCAAATACCAGGACTTCGGTACGATCTAGGGGGCGTTCTCAATTGATCTGAATCCTCATGAAAATCAAGCACATCAGGCCCACGCAGCAGCGGCTACGAGTTTCTTAAGACTGTGCGGCGCGGAGCTTGTGCGTTCCCACGCGGCGAGACTGTGAAAGTATTCCTGGATTTTCGGAACGCCAGGGACGCGGCAACATAATTTCCCTGATTTAGCCGAAAAACTTATCTCTTAGTCCTACGTGATTCGGAATCCGGTGTGAAATAGGGCGATCCCATCCCACCACTCCCGGAAAAAATGAATACTTTCACAGTCTCGGCGCGTGGGAACGAGAGATCATCGCAAAATCCCCTGTTCAGCGCCCCTCGCGGGTCATGCGTTCGAGACGGCTCTCGGCTTGGTGGGCCTCGGTGGTATCCGGGAACCTGTCGAGGATCTCCCGCAAGGTCCGGCGCGCCCGTTGCCGATCACCCTTTTCGTGGTGGATATAGCCGATTTTCAGCAGGGCCCCCGGAACCTTGGGGCTTTGGGGATAGTCCGCCGCCACGTGCTGAAACTGGGTCAGCGCGGCCTCATAGTTGCGCTCGACGTAATTGGCCTCGCCCAGCCAGTAACGGGCGTTGTCCGCGAATTCTTCGTTTGGATAGCGCGCCAGCAGGTCCTCGAACCCTCGGATTGCATCCTTGTAGCGACGCTGCCTGAGCAGATCAAAGGCGACGCGGTAGAGCTCTTTTTCCTCGGCCGCGGAGGATGCGATGGCCCCGGTGGGTGCCGACAGGGCTCCCGTGCCGCCGGTATTCCCCGCGCCCCGACCGGGTGTCGCATTCATCCCGAGACCCCGCAGGCGCGCGTCCAGGTCCAGATATTGTTCCTGCTGGCGCCGCTCGAGGAGGGAGAGCTCGTATTGTTGCAGCTCGAACCGACCCTGGAGCTGCTGCACCTGCTGCTGTAGTCGCTGAATCTGCAAGAGCAGATCGGAGAGACGCCGGTCGGCGGCTGCCGGCGACGCCGGTAGCAGAACGCAGGCCACAAGCAACAGGATGGCGCGTGGATTCATTGCCCTCACCTCGATTATCTCGGAGACTATCTGAACAAAGACCGGTAGTGTTCCAGATTTGTTTCTCAAGGGTTTCAAACGGCGACGCCGAACTCATAACGACTCACGAATGATCCGATGACAATATCGTGCATTTGATGAGGCCCTTGACCATTTCGTGGGATTTTTCGGGCTCGGGGAAGGCGAGCGCCCGCCGCAGCATCGGACCGAAGCGGGTGAGCGTATCCAGCTGCGAAGCCATTGTGACGTAAGGGGTTTACGAGAGTTTGAGGCCGTCAGAGCTCTAATGCGGATTGATCAAACCTCGAAGACGCAAAGGCCAGGCACAGCAGTGCCTCGGAAAGAAAGGGGTCGTGCTTTTCGATGGTCTTGTTTTTCACGGCCTTGGCCAGGGTTCGAGTATCCGGCATGCCTTGAGTCCTCGCTTCATGTAGGCGCTGTTCGATCTCGTCGGTGCCGGCTCCCTCAATGGTCAAAAAGGGTCCGTAGTTCTCCGCCTTTAGCCCGAGGTGTGTCAGCAGGGCCACCAAGGTGTCATTGTAGCGGTCTCCGCGCCAAGTAAACTAGTGCGTCGAGCGCCCCGACTCGACGAAGTGCGTTTCGGTAAGCCCCAGACGCCGGAAATGGTCGCGTCCTTCGGTCAATAGGCTGCGTGCCTCCGGTGCGCCAGGCAAAGCCTGGTCAGTCTAGCAACCTGAAAGGAGGTTGCCATGTAAATTGCTGATGAGACATGTAGC
>JAIZWN010000380.1 GCA_020443945.1 Candidatus Thiosymbion ectosymbiont of Robbea hypermnestra
CTCGATGAACGCGCAGAGCGGTTCGATGTCGCCACTGGTATAGAAGTGTTCCGCGGCCCGGCGGGCGGTCTCGCGGTCCTCATATTCCGGCAGTAATGCGTCCCGGATACGCTCCACATACAGACGCCGGATCACCAGGTTGGGAATGGTCAGCGCCAAGCGACCCATAGGGTCACTCTCAGCAATGGTCAGGATGCCCAGGTAATACATGAGAGAGGCCAGAAAGGGTTGGTCACGGGTGGCCGTCAGCATGTCCTGAACGCCAAAACGTTTCGCCAATTGCCCGATCAGGGGGGGATCGGCAGGGTCAAGGGCCTGTGTGATCAGCTCATCGCCATGGGGCAGGCGGGCGATGTAATCGATGCGATTGCGATCCATGGCCAGGTTGTCGTCTAGGATCTCCCGGGGATAGGCGCAATCACGCTGGTACTCATCGAGGAAATACAGCGCCAGGGTGGGGTTGTAGAGCAGCGGGCCTTGTGCATAGCCGAAACGATAGCCGTTGTAGAAGGTGCGCATCATGGCGTGGGCCTCGGCCACCTGGGTCGCCGCCAGGCCGCATTCCGCGCCGATGTTCTCCAGCACTGCGGCGACCTCGCTGTCCTGGAAACCACACAGGTCGTGATACTCCGGGCGGAAAGAAATGTCCTTGGCCACGTTATAGCCACTGCTGATGTCGCTCATGACCACCGGCGACACCCCGGTGATGAAGACCTTGTCGAGTCCTTGTCCGCTGCTCAACGCCTTGACCGCCTTGAACAGGGTTTTCAGGATGCCTTCGCCATGCACCAGGGTGGCATACCGGTCTGCTCCACCCAGCTGCGCGGCCATGACCTCGTTGGCGAAATTGTCGTATTCGTCGATGAAGAGATAGAGCTTGTACGGGGTCCGATTCACCGCATTGACCAGGGTGTGAAAAGAGGCCAGGGCATTGTCGGGCTTGATGGGGGATACCTGGGGCAGCTGTTCCCGGTAGCGGTCCACGAAACCCTGGACGCAGACATTGATGTGGTCATGCAACGCCTGCTCGATGGCCCGGGTGTCGCCATGGGAGGCCACCATGGAGAAATCCCAGCGCATCACGAAGTAGCGATTGCGCAACGGGGTCGGGGCCTGGCCGATTTTCAGGTGTCCGAACAGCCGCTCGAACCCGTCCGACCG
>JAIZWN010000381.1 GCA_020443945.1 Candidatus Thiosymbion ectosymbiont of Robbea hypermnestra
CGCGCGGTCCAGGTAATGGGTTTCGGCGCGAGAAAAACCGTGCCAAAAACCACTCCTTATGTCTGCGCCTCTACCCATCCTACACGCCAAAGCCCCTCGCCCCTGGCGGGAGAGGGGTGGCAGGGAGAGGGGGAATCGATGGCTTCACTTCGATACGATTCATGACTCCATACCAAGCAAAATCAATGGGTTGGTTTTTAGACAGCCTCTAAGGGAGCCCCGTGGCGTTCCTGCCGGCTTCCTGGTCGGGATTATCGAGGGAACCTTGAGAAATTTTCCCGGCAATTTTTCAAGACGCGAAGCGAATAGACGATTTGCGTTTCGCTTCATTTTTCAAGTACGTACTTGAAAAATGGTGGGGCCTCCTTGCCCCGCACGGGCGCCTTAGATTTTCAAGGCGCCCGCAACTAAACGATAGGTACGAGGTAAGGCGTATGGGTAACACCGAACGACCGCTCTCTCCGCATCTGCAGGTTTATAAGCCGCAGCTCACGGCGGCCCTTTCCATTCTTCATCGCGCCACCGGTGTGTTTCTGGTCATCGGTTCCCTCTTGTTGGTTTGCTGGCTGATGGCTCTGTCCAAGGGGGCCGAGAGCTATGCGAATGTGCAGGGGTTTCTCGGTTCCGGGATCGGACGCACCCTCCTGCTGCCGTTGGTATTCGCGCTCTTCTACCACCTGTGCAACGGGATCCGGCATCTGTTCTGGGATATGGGCGTGGGCTTCGATCTCGAGACGGTCTATGCCTCCGGGAGGTTCGTGGTCGTCATGGCCGCGGCCTTGACATTGATTACCTTCGGCGTGGCTTATCTCATGCGGGGAGGTGCGCTATGAGTATGCGGGCACCCTTGGCGCAGGTGCGGGGGCATGGCTCGGCGAAGTCGGGCGCTCATCACTGGTGGGCGCAACGGCTATCGGCTATTGCTCTGGTTCCGCTCCTGCTCTGGTTCATCGCGTCTCTGATTTCCGTGGCGACGGCCGATTATGCGACGGCCATGGAATGGGTCCGCTCACCCTATAACAGCGCATTGCTGATCCTGCTGCTCGGGGCGCTCTTCTATCACGCCCAGCTGGGGATGCAGGTGGTGTTGGAGGATTACATCTCCACCCCTTGGCTGCAGGTGACGAGCATTGTCCTGGTCAGATTTCTGGCGCTGCTGTTGGCCATCGTTGCGATCGTCGCGGTGCTGCGCATCGCTTTGGGGGGGTGAACGATCATGTCGGAAGCTTATCAAATCGTCGATCATGCCTATGACGTGGTCGTGGTCGGTGCCGGGGGCGCGGGCCTGCGGGCGACCTTCGGCGCCGCCGCCAAGGGGCTCTCCACGGCCTGCATCACCAAGGTATTTCCCACCCGCAGCCACACGGTAGCCGCCCAGGGGGGCATGAGCGCCGCGCTGGGCAACATGGGGGAGGATGACTGGCGCTGGCATATGTACGACACGGTCAAGGGCTCGGACTGGCTCGGCGACCAGGACGCCATCGAGTACATGTGTCGCGCGGCCATCCCCGCCGTCATCGAGCTGGAGCACTATGGGGTGCCCTTCTCGCGGACCGACGAGGGCAAGATCTACCAACGCCCGTTCGGGGGCATGACGACCAACTACGGACAGGGCACCGCCCACCGCACCTGCGCCGCCGCCGACCGGACCGGCCACGCCATCCTGCACACCCTGTACCAGCAGAGCCTGCAATTCAAAGCGGAGTACTTCATCGAATACTTCGCGCTGGACCTCATCATGGACGACGAGGGCGCCTGCCGCGGCGTCATGGCCTGGGATCTGGATACCGGAACCCTGCATCGGTTCCGCTCCCATCAGGTAATCCTGGCCACCGGCGGCTATGGTCGAGCCTACTTCTCCGCGACCTCGGCCCACACCTGCACCGGTGACGGCAACGCCATGGTCCTGCGCGCCGGCCTGCCGGTTCAGGACCACGAGTTCGTCCAATTCCACCCCACCGGGATCTACGGCTCCGGCTGTCTGATCACTGAGGGCTCCCGCGGCGAAGGGGGCTACCTGACCAATTCCGAGGGCGAGCGCTTCATGGAGCGTTACGCGCCGAACGCCAAGGACCTGGCCTCCCGCGACGTGGTGAGTCGCTCCATGACCATCGAGATCCGCGAGGGGAGGGGGGTCGGCTCCGAAAAGGACCACATCTACCTGCACCTGGAGCACCTGGGGCCGGAAGTCCTCAACGAACGCCTGCCCGGCATCTCGGAATCCGCGCGGATCTTCGCCGGCGTGGACGTAACCAAGGAACCCATCCCGGTCCTGCCGACGGTGCACTACAACATGGGCGGCATCCCCACCAACCTGCACGGCGAGGTGGTAACCCTGAAGGATGGAAACCCGGACGCCGTGGTGCCGGGCCTGATGGCCATCGGCGAGGCCGCCTGCGTTTCGGTCCACGGGGCCAATCGTCTGGGCTCCAACTCCCTGCTGGACATCGTCGTCTTCGGCCGGGCCGCCGCCGAACGTTGCGCCGAAACCATCAAGCCGGACGAGAAGCACAAATCCCTGCCCGCCGACATCGACGACAAACTCATCGATCGCTTCGACAAGCTGCGTTACGCCAAAGGCTCCCAACCGACCGCCGAGCTCCGCCTGAAAATGCAGAAAACCATGCAGAACTACGCGGCGGTCTTCCGTACCGGCGAGACCCTGGACGAAGGCGTACAGCGGATCGGCGAAGTCCACGCCTCCTTCAGCGATGTCAGCGTCAGCGACCGCAACCTGATCTGGAACTCCGACCTGGTGGAAACCCTGGAACTGGACAACCTGCTGGCGCTCTCGGTAGTCACCATGCACAGCGCCCGCAACCGCACGGAGAGCCGGGGGGCCCACGCCAGAGAAGACTATCCGGACCGCGACGACGACAACTGGCAGAAACACACCCTGGCCTGGCTCGGGGAAACGGGGGAGCCGACCATCGACTACCGGCCGGTCCACTACTACACCCTCACCGACGAAGTCGAAGTCGTGCCGCCCAAGGCGCGGGTCTACTGAGCCGGTGTACGGGCCATTGCCAGAACGGTCGACAGTGCTTTTTTGCGTTGTCGCGCGCCTTGCCGGCTCCGGGCCCCGCGAAGGTGGCACGGCGGGCAGGGTGACGACAACCAACCAATACGAGGAATTATCGAATGGCTGAGTTTCGGCTGCCGAAAAATTCGGTCGTGCAAAAGGGTAAGACCTTCCAGGCCCCCGAGGGCGCCAAGAACACCAAGCGTTTCCTGATCTACCGCTGGGATCCCAGCACCGGCGAGAACCCGCGCACCGACACCTACGAGCTCGATCTCGACAGCTGCGGTCCCATGGTTCTCGACGCCGTGCTCAAGATCAAAAACGAGGTGGACCCGACGCTATCGTTCCGGCGCTCCTGCCGCGAGGGCGTCTGCGGCTCCTGCGCGATGAACATCGACGGGACCAACACCTTGGCCTGCACCAAGGCCATCTCCGACATCAAGGGCGACGTCAAAATCTACCCCCTGCCGCACATGCCGGTCATCAAAGACCTAGTGCCCGACCTCACCAACTTCTACGCCCAGTACGCCGCCATCAAGCCCTGGATGTGGACCCAATCCACCCCGCCGCCGGATCGCGAGCGCCTGCAATCCAAAGAAGACCGGGCCAAGCTGGACGGACTCTACGAGTGCATCCTCTGTGCCTCCTGCTCCACCAGCTGCCCCAGCTACTGGTGGAACGGCGACCGCTATCTGGGACCGGCCGCCCTGCTCCAGGCCTATCGGTGGATTGCCGACAGCCGCGACGAATCCACCGGCGAACGGCTCGACGAGCTGGAAGACCCCTTCCGGCTATTCCGCTGCCACACCATCATGAACTGCACCAACACCTGCCCCAAGGGCCTCAATCCGGGCAAGGCCATCGGCGAAATCAAACGGATGATCGCCATGCGCGCCCTCTAGCCCGCCGCCAGGTTCCCGTGAGCCTCAAAGAAAGCCCCCCCTTGTCCAGTCAAGGGGGGCTTTTGCATTGGAACCTGAAACCGCAAAGACGCAGAGCGTTTATCATCCATGGTACCTGGAGTCCGGCAATCCCTGCTGGAATAACGAGGCAGAGCTGACGGTTATTGGAGGTTCTATGAATTACACCGCCATAGTCGAGTATTGTAAAGATACCGGTTTATATGTCGGCTATATCCCTGGTCTCTCAGGAGCGCATACGCAAGGTGAAACTTTAGATGAGTTGAATAAAAATTTACAGGAAGTTATCGCCATGCTGTCAGAAAGTGGTCCTCCTCGACTGGAGACACAATTTATAGGCACACAACAGATTGTGGTTACCTGATATGGGCAATCTACCCGTACTCAAGCCGCAGGAAATAGTGCAGTTGCTTGAATCTCTGGGTTTTAAAGAGGTACGACAACGGGGTTCACATAAACAATTTCGCCATCCGGACGGCAGAGCAACAACAGTTCCATTTCATAGGGGTAGAGATATATCCCCGATACTTTTACGCCGGATAGCAAAAGATGTTGGGCTAGGTGCTGATGAGCTCGTTCGATCGAAATGATCACCTGGCAAGTTATAGTCTGTGGCTTCTATTCGCGTTTTTGTTGTCGGTGTTATTACCTCAATGGCAGCCCGTGTGGGATGCGGTGAGTAACACGAACCGCATCGAATTTGAACCACAAAGGCGCGAAGGACGCAAAGAATCAGTAGGCGAAGAGAGCTTGCAGACCCAACGAATCGATTACTTCGGATGCACATGTTGGGTTCGTACCTCACCCCAACCCAATGCCATTAAGTTAAGCCTGAAAGCCCCTCTCTCGGCGGGAAGATTTCGTAACAGCCGTCAGGTCCACACCCAAAGCGGTATCGGGTCCGTAAAGACCTGTGATTCGGCACCTCGCCGTCATTCCGGGTGGGACCCCGGAATCCAGTCGTCCAGGGACGGCAAACCGGCAGCATCGCACAAGCGCCG
>JAIZWN010000382.1 GCA_020443945.1 Candidatus Thiosymbion ectosymbiont of Robbea hypermnestra
TGGGTAGAGGCGCAGACATAAGGAGTGGTTTTTGGCACGGTTTTTCTCGCGCCGAAACCCATTACCTGGACCGCGCGGCATGGCTTGAGTTTTTAGACAGCCTCTTAAAAGGGACCTTGAATTTTCAAGATGTCCTCAGGCCGCTAATGGCGTGACCTCTCGGGCGTGAAGAATCTCCATGTTATCAAATGCTCGAATATCCTTTGTTGTCAATGTCAGCACAACAATTGTTTTCCCCTCTGCGGTAACAAACTCGATTTCGAATCCCACCTTGTCATCATAGCAATGTATGATGGTTCCCACATCGCCTGTTTTAAGGCTATGTTCTGCAATATCATGTGTCAACACGATCAAGTCTGTTTCTTTCATGCGGAATCTCCTTAAATTTCAACCAGGATACGCCGTTAAAAAGCGCGGTTTATCCTCACCTTTATCTATAATCCAGATAGTTTTAATCTCAACGGACCTACCAATTGGAGTCATAAGCGCTCCATCAACTACATATTTTTTGCCATGAGACGATGAAAGTTCATCTTTCACATCCCGAGCTCGAGCTATCTCGATTAACCCATGCTCCAATATATCCACGTTCGTTTCGTCGAATCCAAACATGCGGAAAAACTTAGCTTTTGTCCTTCCAACCATGTGGGTTTCCGAAAGTAAGTAGTCTTTAAGTTTCGACCCCGGAACATAAGCAAATTCTCGATTCGGAAGTTTCATGGCCTGTTCAATTTCTAAGGTGCCTACTTGAAGTGGCGCGCATGGTGGGTATAATATCCTTTTTTCGAGGATTCTTCCGCTCCCTTCGTCTAGCGGTCAGGACGCTGGCCTCTCACGCCGGTAACAGGGGTTCGATTCCCCTAGGGAGTACCAAACACAATACCCCCGTCTATGCGGATAGGCGGGGGTTTTTTTGGTTTTAGGGCATTCCTGCCTGCTAACGAGCTGGTCAGGCAGTCTGTCCACCTACCGACACCGTTCTTCGCGAATAATCGTCACCGGATCGGATTGAGGATGCTCAATACATCTTCCGTGCCGCTGGTGTCTATTGGTTTGGCTTCGATGATGGGCCGGGCGGAGTCGACTGAGCGGCGATTTCGCCGTCGCGCACGCCGCGGGCGATCCGGTCGAGCACGCCGTTGATGTAGCGGTGGCTTTGCTCGGCCCCGAGCAGCTTGGTCACCTCGACCGCTTCGTTGATGATCACGCGGTAGGGTATGGCGGGGCTGTAGAGCAGCTCGTAGGCGCCCACACGGAGAATCGCGCGTTCCACGGGGTCCACGCGCGCGAGGGGGCGGTCGAGGGTCGGTTGCAGGCGGGCATCCACTTGCTCCAGACACGCGGGAACGCCGTAGAGAAGCTGTCGGAACAGCTCCTGATCGTAGGTCCGCGCCTGTTTCCCGCCGGTATCCGGCGTATCCGCCCGCTCGCCGAAGGCCGCGGCGATCTCGTCCACCCAGGTGGCGTCGTCGCGAAACTGGCAACCGATCTCCACCGGGTCTTGTCCGGTGAGCTGCCACTGGTAGAGGGCCAGCACGGCATAGCGGCGCGCCCGGCTGCGGTGTCCTCCCATCTCAGTCCAGTTGCCGCAGCAGATTCACCATCTCGATCGCGGAGACGGCCGCATCCGCCCCTTTGTTGCCGGCCTTGGTGCCGGCCCGCTCGATGGCCTGCTCGATGGTGTCCACGGTCAGCACGCCGAACGCGACGGGGATTTTGTGCTTCAGGCTCGTTTGGGCCATCCCCTTGACGCATTCGCCGGCCACATAGTCGAAGTGGGGCGTACCGCCGCGGATCACGGCGCCGATGGCGATGATGGCGTCGTACCCACCCTTGCCGGCGATGTGCTCGATCGTCACCGGCATCTCGAAGGCCCCGGGGACGCGAACGATGGTCAGGTCCGCGTCTTCGGCGCCGTGACGTTTCAGGGTATCTACCGCGCCCGTCAGCAGGCCCTCCACCACAAAGCTGTTGAAGCGGGATACCACCAGGCAGAACCGGGCCTGGTTGACGCGCAATGCGCCCTCGATGGTCTTGATTGCCATAAGGCGGATCTCTCCTGCTGAATAAGGACAAGAAATTCAGGGTATCGATATTTGCCGTATTTCCGCTGCCACTTTTGTCGCTTATTTCTATTTACGCATATACTCTTCCAATATCGTTATCTCGGTCATCATCGAGTTTGGCACTGCCCATCGGATCACCCTGCACATATTCCACCACCTCCAGATCGAAGCCGGAGATCCCGTGCATGGCCTTGGGCGCGCTCATGACCCGCATCTTGCGCACCCCCAGGTCCGCCAGAATCTGGGCCCCGATGCCATAGGTCCGCAGCTCGTTGCGGTCCCGACGCCGCCGGGGGGATGGGTCTTCCTGATTCTGACGGTCGAAGTCCTTGAGCCGGGCAAGCAGGTCCTCCGCATGGTCCCGATTGCGCAGGACTACGATGACGCCCTCGCCGGCGGCGGCTACCTTGCGCATGGCGTCCCGCAGAGGCCAACCACATCCGCTGTGGCTGGTGCCGAACAGGTCGCACAGGCTGTTTTGCAGATGCACGCGGACCAGGGTCGGGCGCGTCGGCGAGATGTCGCCCAGGGTCAGGGCAAAGTGCAGATTCTTGTCGACGGTGTCCCGATAGGCGGAGAGCTGGAAGCTCCCGATCTCGGTCGGCAGCTCGCAGGTGCATTCGCACAGGACCGCCTTTTCATGGCGGACCCGATGATGGATGAGGTCGGCAATGGTGCCGACCTTCAGGCCGTGGGTTTCGGCAAAGCGCTCGAGGTCCGGGCGGCGGGCCATGGTGCCGTCTTCGTTCAGGATCTCGACGATGACCGCCGCCGGCTCCAGGCCCGCCAGTCGGACCAGATCGCAGCCGGCCTCCGTGTGGCCGGCGCGCACCAGGACCCCCCCCGGCTCCGCCATCAGAGGGAAGATATGGCCCGGTTGCACCAGGTCATGGGGTCCGGCATCCGCCGCCACGGCCGCGAGGATGGTGGTTGCCCGGTCGGCGGCGGAAATGCCGGTGGTGACGCCCTGGGCGGCCTCGACGGAGACGGTAAAGGCCGTGGTGTGCGGGGAACCGTTTTCGTTCACCATGAGCGGTAGGTGCAGGCGCCGGCAACGCTCTTTGGTCAGGGTGAGGCAGATCAGGCCACGGCCGTAGGTGGCCATGAAGTTGATCGCATCCGGCGTCACCTTTTGCGCCGCCAGCAGGAGATCGCCCTCGTTCTCCCGGTCCTCGTCGTCCATGATGACGACCAGCTTGCCCTGGCGCAGGTCTTCTATGATCTCTTCGGTGGTGTTCAGGGCCATAATGTCACGCTTACCGCCGCTCGCCGGAGGGTATCGCAAAAGGCGACGCTCTCCGCCGGAGAGGTCGAAGCCAGGGAACTCGACAACTTCTCAGTTTAGCAAATTCTAATTTCACCTTGATTTTCAGGTCGAGCAGGGAACGCCACGGAGGGCGTTCCCTACAGCGAAGTCGGGTGAAGCGGGGCGTTCGTGGTCACTGACCACCGGCCACTCATCACCGAGCATCGGCTACCGATTTACTGAACCGGTTGTTCTGCCTGGGAGGTGTTGAGCTCTTGCTTGAGGGCCTGTTCGATGTCCTGGACGGCCATTTCCACTTTGCCCTGGCCCTGGGTTTCGGCCTGCTGCTCGCGTTCTTCCTGGCGTTTGCGGCGGCGCTCGTTGTGGTAAGCAAGCCCGGTGCCGGCGGGGATCAGGCGGCCCACGATGACGTTTTCCTTGAGGCCCGCGAGGTAGTCGGTGGAGCCGCGCACGGCCGCTTCGGTGAGGACCCGCGTGGTTTCCTGGAACGAGGCCGCCGAGATGAAGGATTCGGTAGCCAGGGAGGCCTTGGTGATGCCGAGCAGTAGCGGCTGGTAACGGGCCGGGTGTTTGTCTTCGGCATCCATGCGCGCGTTTTCGGCCAGTACTACCGAGTGTTCGGTGTGCTCGCCGCGCAGCAGCCGGGTATCGCCGGGGTCGGTGATTTCCACCTTGCGCAGCATTTGGCGCACGATGACCTCGATGTGTTTGTCGTTGATTTTCACCCCTTGCAGTCGGTAGACGTCTTGAATCTCCTTGACCAGGTATTCGGCCAGGGCCGTCACGCCCTTGAGGCGCAGGACGTCGTGCGGGTTGAGCTCGCCGTCGGCGATGACTTCGCCCTTCTCCACGCGCTCGCCTTCGAAGACGTTGACGTGGCGCCATTTGGGGATCAGTTCTTCTACCGTCTCGCCTTCGTCCGTGGTGACGATGAGCCGCTGTTTGCCCTTGGTGTCCTTGCCGAAGCCGATGGTGCCCGAGGCCTCGGCGAGCAGGGCCTGCTCCTTGGGTTTGCGGGCCTCGAAGAGGTCCGCCACGCGCGGCAGACCGCCGGTGATGTCGCGGGTCTTGCTCGATTCCTGGGGAATCCGCGCCAGCACGTCGCCCACGCCGACCTCGGCGCCGTCGGCGACGCCGACGATGGCGCCCGCGGGCAGGAAGTAGCGCGCGGGCATTTCGGTACCGGCGAGGTTGAGCTCTTGTTCCTGTTCGTCGAGCAGCTTGATCAGGGGCCGCAGGTCCCTGCCGTGCGCCGGCCGTTGTTTCGGGTCGATGACCACCAGGGAGGTGAGCCCCGTCACCTCGTCCGTCTCGCCCTGTACGGTGACGCCGTCGATGAAGTTCTCGAACCGCAGGTAACCGGCGACCTCGGTGATGACCGGATGGGTATGGGGGTCCCAGTTCGCCACCACCTGGCCGCCCCGCGCGACCTCGCCGTCGCCGACCTCGAGGGTCGCGCCATAGGGGACCTTGTAGCGTTCCTTTTCCAGGCCCATCTCGTCGGTCACCGTCAGCTCGCCGGAGCGTGACACGGCCACCAGGTTGCCGCTGTGGTGCCGCACGGTTTTGATGTTGTGCAGATGCACGGTACCGGCGGATTTGATCTCGATGCTGTTGGCGGCCACGGACCGGGATGCCGCGCCGCCGATGTGGAAGGTGCGCATGGTCAGCTGGGTGCCGGGCTCGCCGATGGATTGGGCGGCGATGACGCCTACCGCCTCGCCGCTGTTCACCCGGCGGCCCCGGGCCAGGTCGCGGCCATAGCATTGGGCGCAGACGCCGACGCGGGCCTCGCAGGTAATGGGGGAACGCACCCGCACCTGATCGATGCCCGCGGTCTCCAGGATGTCGACCCAGGCCTCGTCGAGCAGGGTCCCCGCGGGGCAGATGGCCTCGTCCGTCGCGGGCCGGTAGGTGTCGCCTGCGGTGACCCGTCCGAGGATGCGCTCGCGCAGTTCTTCGACCACGTCGCCGCCCTCGATGATGGGCGTCATGAGCAGGCCGTCCTCGGTCCCGCAGTCCTCTTCCAGCACCACCATGTCCTGGGCGATGTCCACCAGGCGCCGCGTGAGGTAGCCGGAGTTGGCGGTCTTCAGGGCCGTGTCCGCCAGGCCCTTACGCGCTCCATGGGTGGAGATGAAGTACTGGATGACATTCAGCCCTTCCCGGAAGTTGGCGGTGATCGGCGTCTCGATGATGGAGCCATCGGGCTTGGCCATCAGGCCGCGCATCCCGGCGAGCTGGCGGATCTGCGCCGCGGAGCCGCGGGCCCCGGAGTCCGCCATCATGTAGATGGAGTTGAAGGAATCCTGCCTGCGCTCATGGGTGATCCGCGTCTGGGGGGCGCCGAGCAGTTCCTTGACCGTCTGCTTCAGGTTGCCGGCCCGGATGGCGTCGATGTCCGCCAGCTCCTGGATCCGCGGCCGGTAGTCGGCCAGCGCGGCGAGCACCTGCTCGTGGAAGGCCGCGGTCTCGATCTCGCCCACCTCCAGCCGCTCGGCGCTCTCTTTGACCCGTGACTGCAACTCGCCGAAGAGGTGCTGAGCCAGGGGCCGCTCGGCCGCGGCGACGACGCTGAGCACCCCCTGGCGGTACAGACCGATCAGGCGTTGCGCCTCGAACGCCGAATCGACGCGGGCCAGCTCGCCGCCGAGCTTGCCCATCATGGCCTTTGCCACCTGATCGTTGGTGTGGGACCAGATGTCCACCACCTTGTTGTAACGCTCGCCGTTGGTCACATAGCCGGAGGCGTACTGGGTCTCGATCTCCTTCACATGTTTCTCGGCCTCGGCCAGAATATCGGCCTTCTCCTCGGGCACGGCCATATCGTCGAGGCCGATGGAGATGCCCGCGCGGGTCGCCATGCGGAAGCCCAGATACATGAGCTGATCGGCAAAGACCACGGTCCGCTTCAGGCCCAGCACGCGGTAGCAACGGTTGATCAGCCGCGAGATGGCCTTTTTGCCCAGGGCTTGGTCGACCAGATCGAAGGGCAGGCCATCGGGCACGATCTCGAAGACCAGGGCCCGGCCCAGCACCGTATCCTTGATGGCAACGACCTCGCGCCGGGTGCCGTCCTCCTCGACGAGGACCTCCCGAATGCGCACCTTGATGCGACTGTGCAGCTCCGCATGGCCCGTTTCATAGGCCCGCCGGGCCTCGTCGATGCCGGCGAACAGACTGCCCTCCCCACGCGCGCCGACCCGGTCGCGGGTCATATAGTACAGACCCAGCACCACGTCCTGGGAAGGTACGATGATGGGCTCGCCGTTGGCCGGCGAGAGGATGTTGTTGGAGGACATCATCAGGGCCCGGGTCTCCAGCTGGGCCTCCAGGGACAAGGGCACATGGACGGCCATCTGATCACCGTCGAAGTCCGCGTTGAAGGCGGTGCAGACCAGGGGGTGGAGCTGGATGGCCTTGCCCTCGATCAACACCGGCTCGAAGGCCTGAATCCCCAGGCGATGCAGGGTCGGCGCCCGGTTGAGCATAACCGGATGCTCGCGGATCACCTCCTCGAGGATATCCCAGACCTCCGCGGCGCCGCGCTCGACCATCTTCTTCGCGGCCTTGATAGTAGTAGCCAGCCCGCGCAGCTGTAGCTTGCTGAAGATAAAGGGCTTGAAGAGCTCCAGGGCCATGCGCTTGGGCAGCCCGCACTGATGGAGCTTGAGCGTGGGACCGACGACGATAACCGAGCGCCCCGAATAATCCACGCGCTTGCCGAGTAGATTCTGGCGGAAGCGCCCCTGTTTACCCTTGATCATATCCGCCAGGGATTTGAGCGGGCGGCGATTGGTGCCCGTGATGGCGCGCCCCCGCCGTCCGTTATCCAGCAAGGCGTCCACCGCCTCCTGCAACATGCGCTTCTCGTTGCGCACGATAATATCGGGGGCCACCAGATCCAGCAGTCGCTTGAGCCGGTTGTTGCGATTGATCACGCGCCGGTACAGATCATTGAGATCGGAGGTAGCGAAGCGCCCGCCATCGAGCGGGACCAGAGGCCGCAGCTCCGGCGGCAGCACCGGTAGAACGGTGAGAACCATCCACTCCGGGCGATTACCCGACTCCTGCAGGGACTCCATCAGCTTGAGGCGTTTGGTCAGCTTCTTGATCTTGGTCTCCGAGCCGGTAGCCTCGATATCCTCGCGCATCCGGCGGATCTCCGCCGGCAAATCGATGGTGCGCAGCAGCTCATAGACCGCCTCCGCCCCCATGCGGGCATCGAACTCATCGCCGTTCTCTTCGAGCGCCTCCAGATACTGCTCATCCGTTAGCATCTGTCCCCGTTCCAGGGTCTGGACCAGACCGGGGTCCACGACCACGAAGGACTCGAAATAGAGAATGCGCTCGATATCGCGCAGGGTCATATCCAACAAAAGACCGATGCGCGAAGGCAAAGACTTGAGGAACCAGATATGGGCCACGGGGCTGGCGAGATCGATATGCCCCATACGCTCCCGGCGCACCTTCGCCAGGGTAACCTCCACGCCGCACTTCTCGCACACCACGCCCCGATGCTTGAGACGCTTGTACTTTCCGCACAGGCACTCGTAATCGTTCGTAGGACCGAAAATCTTGGCGCAAAAGAGCCCGTCCCGTTCGGGTTTGAAGGTCCGGTAATTGATGGTCTCGGGCTTCTTGACCTCACCGAAAGACCAAGAGCGGATCATCTCCGGGGAGGCCAGCCCGATCTTGATGGCATCGAACTCCAGGGCCTGACCCTGCTGCTTCAAAATCTGTAGAAGGTCTTTCAATTTCATTCCTCCGGAAAGGATGGCCCAGGGTCACCGTGCCCAGGAAATAGGTACTGGAGAACCACGAATTAACACGAATCGACACGAATATTCCTAAATTGTGGGGACCGTGAAAAATTTTCCCGGCAATTTTTCAAGACGCGAAGCGAACATGTGATTTCCGTTTCGCTTCACTTTTCAAGTACTCACGTACTTGAAAAATGGTAGGGCATCCTTACCCCGCGCGGGCACCTTGAATTTTTCAAGGTGCCCTTGCATCGCTCTTAGTTATTTGTCTTCTGCCTCCAGATAGGCCAACAGGCTCTTAATCGCCTCCTTATTTCTCGTAATTTTAGCGCTACTGAGCAAATACAAAAGCGAGTAGTTCTCCCTTTGCTTTATATAGGCTTTGACATCATTCAATATCTCCCCTATTCTTTTCTGCAGCGGGTTGTCTTCCTCTTTAGCTTCCTCATAAAGACTCTGGAGTTTTTCAACCGTCACAAACTCATGATCAATTAACATAACCATCTACCTCCTTTGCTGGGTTTTTACGCCTTCCAAAAGCATCTCTTTTGCTGCCTCCAATGCCTGTATAGCTTGCTCTCTTTTTACTGATGGGAAATCATTCAAGAACTCATTTAAACTATCTCCGGCCTCTAAATAGTCAATAAGATTCTTGACTGGTACGCGAGTATTTTTAAACACTGGCGTGCCACTTAAAAATTCCCTGGAACATGTAATGACACCATCTATTGCAGTGGCTTTTATTGTCTCAGACTTCAGCATGATATTTCCTCATATCTCTGGCTCCCACGCTCCAGCGTAGGAGCAAATCTTGACGCTCCAGCGTCATGAAAATCTAACCATTGCGAATGAGTTCCGCAGGAAACCCAAGGGACCGCTGGAGCGGCTCAACCGCCCAAAACGGCACGGGCAGAACGAGTACGGCTTCGGGCCGTCGGCCGGGATTCTTTGTCAGGCTTTATTCCGATCAGGTGCTCAAAGGTTTTTATCCGACTCCGCAAATAATCCTGCTCTTCTTCAAATGTCATCCCTTTTATATCCAAAGACATTTGATCGCGGATATTACGCATCATCTTTACAATTTCAATGTTCATTATCCCTTTCTAATTATTTCTTGGATAGCATTTAAGAATCCTTCAGCTTCGATAATTGCTTTTTTGGCCTCATCACCCGGAACATGGATTGTCACTCCATAGTCCCCAACGCTTCGTAACTCATAAAGCCAGTTCAGATTTTTACCATGTTTCTTATCTATTTTTCCTGTCTTTACAAATCTTTGATGAATGGTGGCAATGACTCCACTATGTTTTTTGAATTCTAAACCTTCTCTCAATAAAAGGGCTGTTGCTGCGTAAAACGCTGCATAATATGAACGTGATGCCGCGAAATCAGGATATCCTTCTCGAAGTAAACCCCTTGCTGCACTAATGGCTTCTCTAGCTCGGTTGAGATTCGCCTCTATTTCCTGGGTGTATTGTAAATTCACAAAGCTAATCCTTCATTTTTTGCGTTTCGATAAAGTTGAATGCTCCCTGTTTCAAATTCATCTTTAGGAGCAGGTTTGACTGAAATCAATCGTTCCGATTCAAGCTGAATCGGATAGAGTAAATCCGTAATTTTTTGTAATTCATTAAAATAATCGAATGGTTTTTCCAGAACTACAAGCATATCAATATCACTTATAGAATCTGATTGCTGTCTTGAAATAGACCCATATAGGAAGAGCCGGTGAAATTGAGAACCGTAATGGTTTTGCAGGACATTTTTACATTTTTCAAAAATGATATTCATTGTTTTCTGCTCTCCTGATACTTTCCATATCTAATGCTGGTAATGAGGCACTGGCAAGATTGGAGTGCGTCCTCCTGGCTCCTGACACGCCAGCGTCATGGGGCCTTAGCCGCTAAAATGGCCACAATTGCATTCCCATGCTGGAAAGTGGGTAGGAGCAAAAACTTCATAGCCAGCTTCAAACAAAGGTTTAACCACCGAGTTAGGAACACATTGGTCAACAAAAAACCTTAAACTTATCACGCTGCCACTTCAAGCTCTGCTAATTCACGAGCATAATCGAGACAAGCCGCAACTTTATCTTCATCCAGATTCTGTAACAGTCATTGATCGAGATCGCCGCCGGTCGTCATATAACTTTTGCACTCAACGGAAAGCGTTCCGGATGCTCGATGATTTCCCGAGACAAATCCACACCGATATCGGGCCAATAATAGTGTCCCGGAGCGGGTTCTTCCACCTTGATGATCGAGCTGATCGTTTGTTCCCTGAACCATCGGAAATCATCATATGAATTCAACCACTATGGACTGAAAGTCCATAGTGGTTGAATCTTGTTTTTATCTTCCGTTCGCAAGCAACACTTTTTGTATTTTTTCCCACTTCCACATAGACACTTTTCATTTCTTCCAGTTTTTTTCACTGCTTCAATGACATCAGTACGCGAAGCATACCATAGTAGTTGATTCAACAACCTTAAAACTCAAGCTACCTCTCTCCGCATCCGATCCGACGCGATCCCTGCCGCCGCCAGCAAGTGTGGAAGCCATCAGATAAAGCCACGAAGGCGGACACAAACAAACACGAATCATAATTCGTGTTAATTTGTGGTTCTCGATTCGTGTGATTTGTAGTGCTGTCCTCTGTGTTCTCCGCGTCTCTGCGGTTCGATCATCCGTCACCTGTCTTTGTGTCCTTTGCGCCTTTGCGGTTTAACATGACTGGATTATGGCGCGTTGGATCTGGCCGGAACCACCGACATCGCAATCCGCGCCTGACCCAACCTACGAGCTCACGCATCAGAGGTCCGAGGTAAATCATTGCGGGTTGTGGACATATCCATCACCCGAAAGATGCGGTTCGGCCATCCCTGGCCTCACCACATATATGGACCCATCCCGTTTTGCAAGGTAAAGAACACCGATGGCGAAGGGGAAGGTTGCTGTCATCTATCCGGCCTCTGTTTGGGCGTATGGATGCCCAGGGCCACTATGGAAGATTCGCGCACCTCGCCTTAACATCCTATC
>JAIZWN010000383.1 GCA_020443945.1 Candidatus Thiosymbion ectosymbiont of Robbea hypermnestra
TGGGTAGAGGCGCAGACATAAGGAGTGGTTTTTGGCACGGTTTTTCTCGCGCCGAAACCCATTACCTGGACCGCGCGACATGGCTTGAGTTTTTAGATAGCCTCTTAAAAATCGATGCAACGACCCGCCTTCTCCCAATCCCCGTAGCGGGTAGGCTCCGGCCCCGGCGGACCGCCGATCTCGCGCCGGTCCCGCGGCTGCATCCCCTCCTTTCCCTTCTCATCGGCCCCGGGCACCGCCCCCTCCATCGGGGTTTCCCCGCCGCTTTCGGATTGGTCCGCCCTACTCATAGTCCGATACCCCGTTCTATAGCGGCTTACGCAAATCCACCGGCGCGACCACCTACTCCTGGCACCGGCGCGGCAATCGGCACGATCCGACCGGACAGACAACCGCCGAGCCGGTCCGGGGCGCCTGGGCCACGGTCATGCACCGAGCAGACACCATCCCTTTGTGCACCGCAACATAGTATAGATGATTTCCTTAGCCGGTCAACGCGATTCATGACAACATTCAACGGCTGGCCACCGTTGAACAGGGCGTTCCGTCCCTGGACCGCGTCGGGTGTCGCCTTTGGCGACACTCTCCAATCTACGGGCTGGGCGGATTTTCCGAAGAGGGGACATCAGGCCGCGTTGTTCAAGGGCTCGATCCTGGCTCGAATAACTTCGTCGCTACGCCGGCGGGCCAGACTCAGATCGTAGCCGGTCTGTAGGTTCATCCAGAACCGGGCCGAGGTTCCGAAATAGCGCCCCAGGCGGAGCGCCGTGTCCGCGGTGACACCACGTCGGCCATGTACGATCTCATTGATACGGCGTGGAGGAACCTGGATGGCTTTGGCTAAACGGTATTGGCTGATGCCATATTCCTCCAGGTATTCGGCCAGATGCCGACCAGGGTGGCTATGGAGTATGCTCATTTTCCCATCCTCAATGATAATCGACGATCTCGACCCGATAGGCCCTGCCGTCGCGCCATTCGAAACAGAGCCGCCACTGGTCGTTGATGCGGATGCTGTACTGCCCGCGGCGGTCCCCGGAGAGGGCCTCCAGCCTGTGGGATGGCGGGGTCCGCAAATCATCGAGACTGACCGCGGCGGCAAGACGTTCCAACCGCATTCTCGCGCGGGGCTGTATGTCTTGCGGCAAACGACGGGAGCGACCACCGTTCGCCAGTTTCTTGGTCTCATCGTCGCGGTAACTCCCGATCATGGGATCACTAATAACGAAACCCGTTATTAGTGTCAAGCCCACGGAGGGTTCGTCGTGCAGGACCGTCCGAAAAGCAACGCGCCCCAGGATTCCTTGACCGCCCTTGTCCTCTGGCTCCCACGCTCCAGCGTCTTGCAACCCAATGCCATTAAATTAAGCCGTCATTCCGGCTTCCCAGCCGGAATGACGGCCAACGGGCGCCTTACCCATGACCCACGATCCCTTTGTGGCTTGGTGTCTTT
>JAIZWN010000384.1 GCA_020443945.1 Candidatus Thiosymbion ectosymbiont of Robbea hypermnestra
TCGGTGCTCTCCTCTCGCCTGGGCGCGGTTGGGAGGGCTCTGAGGGTGAAAAATAAGGTGAAATGGGGCACTAGAGCCGAGCCCATTATGCACCGCATCGGCTGCCCCGATGATCTCCTCTGTTTTCTTGGTCAGCTATTACCAACAGTAAAAAAATCCTGTTCATCCTGAAAATCCTGTTAATCCTGTACGATTGGAAGACAGCACCGAAAACCACAAATCTAAGACACCACCCTCTCCCGGTGGGAGAGGGACGCCTGGGCGCGGAACAGGCCGATCAGGGTCTTGGCATCGGTGATGGCGCCGTCGAGGCACCAGTTCAGGGCCTGTGCGAAGGGTAGCCAGTGGATCTCGATGACCTCGTGGGTCTCGTGATCGTGCGCGGCCCGCCGCAGGCCATCGGCCAGATAGAGATGGATCACCTCCGTCAGGATCCCGGGCGAGCTGTGCAGGGCGCCCAGATCGGTCCATCGGTCCGCCGTCACCCCGGCCTCCTCGGAGAGCTCGCGGCGCGCGGTCACGAGGGGGGTCTCGTCCGGCTCCAGCTTGCCCGCCGGCAGCTCCCAGAGCCAACCGCCGGAGGCGTGCCGGTACTGGCGCAACAGGCAGACCCGGTTCTGGTCGTCCAGGGCCACGGCGGCCGCCCCGCCGGGGTGTCGGACGATCTCCAGCTCGGCCGACTCCCCGTTGGGTAAGCCCACGGTTTCCAGGCCCAGATCGACGATTCTGCCCCGATAGATGGACCGCCGCCTCTCTTTGTCTCCCGTCACCCTTTATCTCCCCTTCCGAATACAGGCCTGTTCACATCGCATCCACTCTAGCGCATGATAACCATGCATACTATTTTCGAGCTGGAAACAACAAAGTCAGAACACTACCGATGAAAGATTCGAGGCGCCCACGCAGGGGAGAGGATTCATGAAAACCTTCAGTGAAGTGGACCCCAAAAATTGGACAGGTTGCTAAGTTAAGAGCTGCGAAGGGCGCAACCACAATGCAGAGGACTCA
>JAIZWN010000385.1 GCA_020443945.1 Candidatus Thiosymbion ectosymbiont of Robbea hypermnestra
AAAAAATAATCCTGAAAATCCAAGAAAATCCTGTGAATCCTGTCCTATTAGCAGATTGCGACGCGCGTGCCGACAAAACCGTAACTTGCCCGATTTTCCGGTAGCGGACGGATCGACCCATGTCCAAGGCATTCGTACTCGAATCCGGCTTCGCCCCCGCCGGTGACCAACCCCAGGCGATTCGCCGGCTGGAAGCCGGTCTGAACGACGGCGAGGCGGGTATGACCCTGCTCGGGGTGACCGGCTCGGGCAAGACCTTCACCGTCGCCAACCTGATCGCGCGGGTCCAGCGCCCGGCCCTGGTGTTGGCCCCCAACAAGACCCTGGCGGCCCAGCTCTACGGCGAGATGCGGGAATTCTTCCCCCACAACGCGGTGGAGTACTTCGTCTCCTACTACGACTACTACCAGCCCGAGGCCTACGTGGCCGCCAGCGACACCTACATCGAAAAAGACGCCTCCATCAACGAACATATCGAGCAGATGCGCCTGTCGGCGACCAAGGCCCTGCTGGAACGCCCGGACGTCATCATCGTCGCCACCGTCTCCTCCATCTATGGCCTCGGTGATCCCGAGGCTTACCTCAAGATGGTCCTGCACCTGTCCCGGGGCGACCGGGTCGATCAGCGGGCCATCCTGCGGCAGTTAGCCAATCTTCAGTACAAGCGCAACGAGGTGGAGCTGCACCGGGGCGCCTACCGGGTGCGCGGGGATGTGATCGACATCTATCCGGCGGAAGCGGACGACGAGGCGGTCCGGGTAGAGCTGTTCGACGACGAGATCGAAACCCTCTCCCTCTTCGACCCCCTCACCGGCGTGGTGCTGCGCAAGGTCCCGCGCTACACGGTCTTTCCCAAAACCCATTACGCGACCCCGCGGGAAACCATCCTGAACGCCATCGAGCAGATCAAGCAGGAGCTCAAGGACCGCCTCGCCTGGCTGCGGGAGCAGGACAAGCTGGTAGAGGCCCAACGCCTGGAGCAACGCACCCTGTTCGACCTGGAAATGATGCTGGAGGTGGGCTATTGCTCGGGGATCGAAAACTACTCCCGCTACCTCTCCGGCCGCGCCGCCGGCGAGCCGCCCCCGACCCTCTACGACTACCTGCCCGCCAACGCCCTGGTGGTTATCGACGAAAGCCATGTGACCGTGCCCCAGCTGGGGGCCATGTACCGGGGCGACCGCTCCCGCAAGGAAAACCTGGTGACCTACGGCTTCCGCCTGCCCTCGGCGCTCGACAACCGGCCCCTGCGCTTCGAGGAATTCCAGGCCCGCCAACCCCAGACCATCTACGTCTCCGCCACCCCGCGCGCGTTCGAGCTCCAACACTCGGGGGCCGTGGTAGAACAACTGGTGCGCCCCACCGGGCTGGTGGACCCCCAGGTCGAGGTGCGCCCCGCCCTGGCCCAGGTAGACGACCTGCTCTCGGAGATCCGGAGCCGGGTCGCCCAGCACGAGCGGGTCCTGGTCACCACCCTGACCAAACGCATGGCCGAGGACCTGACCGACTACCTGAACGAGCACGACGTGCGCGTGCGCTATCTGCACTCGGACATCGACACCGTCGAACGGGTAGAAATCATCCGCGACCTGCGCCTGGGGGAATTCGACGTACTGGTAGGCATCAACCTGCTGCGCGAAGGGCTCGACATGCCCGAGGTCTCCCTGGTCGCCATCCTGGACGCCGACAAAGAAGGCTTCTTGCGCTCGGAAGGCTCACTGATCCAGACCATCGGCCGGGCCGCGCGCAACGCCAACGGCAAGGCCATCCTCTATGCCGACCAGGTGACCGGCTCCATGCGGCGCGCCATCGACGAAACCGAACGCCGGCGCGCCAGGCAAATCGCCTTCAACGCCGAGCACGGCATCACCCCCAAAACCATCCGCAAGGCCGTGGCCGACATCCTGGAAGGCGCCACCCCGGGCGCGCCCCTGCGGGCCCGGGAATACGCCAGGGTGGCGGAAGAAGTGGCCGAATACGCCAGCCTGAATCCGGCCCAGATGGCCCGAAAAATCAAGGCCCTGGAAAAGGAAATGTATCGATACGCCAAAGACCTGGAATTCGAACAGGCCGCCGCCGTCCGCGACCGCATCCAAGAGCTGCGCCAGCGGGGACTCGCCGCATGACGGTGGCTGCGCCCCAGAGTTCGGTTATCCGATTAGAAATGGTAGGATATTCATGCCCCATACAATTGCCTTGAGAAATTCAAGGTGCTTGTATGAGAAAAGAAATAGAAAATTGGTAAGCTTGTCGCCTAGCATATACTAGAGTTGTCTCTGGCTCCCACGCTCCAGCGTGGGAGCAATTCCGGACGCTCCAGCGTCCTGAAATCCTGGCCGCTGGAGCGGCCCGATTGCGTTCCTGCCCACCGGAGCGTGGGAACGAGAGAATGGGGTCAGGTCTTGACCCGTGCCTTCAAGCAGGGGAAGGGGTCAGGTCTTGAGCCGTGACCCTTGAAGGCACGGGTCAAGACCTGACCCCATTTCCCCCGGATCAAGACCTGACCCCTTTCCCGGTATTCCACCCGTCCGGGCGATGAGCGCCGCGCCATAGGCGGCCTCCTGCCGGGTGGCCGCCATGACCGGTATGCCCAGCAGTCGTTTCCTGATCCCGGTCCAGGCCGCGTTCGTCGCCCCACCGCCGGTGGTCAGCACCAGGCGCGGCGGGGGTGCCCCCAACATGCGCAGGCGGCGATAGCCGGCGGCCTCGATGCGGGCGATGCCCTCGAGCAATCCCTGCAAAAAGCGCCCGTCATCCGCCGGTCGCGGGTCCAGCCGTGGTTGCAAGGTATCGTCGCTGGTGGGAAATCGCTCACCGGGGGCCGGCAGGGGGTAATAATCGAGCCCCGTGGGCCGATCCGGGCCGAGGGTTGCGCTCAACGCCCGGAGCTCCGCGTCGTCGAAATACCGCCGCAGCACCGCCCCACCGCTGTTGGATGCCCCGCCGATCAGCCAGCGTTCGCCGAACCGGTGGCTGTAGACGCCGTAGCGCGGCGCGGTGATAGGCTCCCGTCCGACGATCTTGAGGACCAGGGTGCTGCCGAGGCAGGTCACGGCATCGCCGGGTTCTACGGCCCCCGTGGCGACCACCGCGGCGGTGCTGTCAGTGGTGCCGGCGAGTATCCGGGTGTGTTCCGGCAGGCCCGTCGCCCGCGCCGCTGTGGCGTTCACCCGGCCCAGTTCGGCGCCCGGCGCCACCACCCGCGGCAGTGCCACCGGCTCTATCCCGAGGCGCGCCAGCCATGGGGGCCAGCGCCCCGTCCGTGGCTCCAGGCCGAGCTTGAGGCAATTGTTCCAATCGCTGACGCCGTAACGGCCGCTCAGATAGCCCAGGAGCCAGTCCGCCTGATGCTGAGCGAGGGTTCCGGGGCCCGGCCCCAGTCGCTGCTTGAGAAACAACAGCTTGGCGAGACTGGAGCCGGCGCCCTGGGCGGGACTCGCGGGCGGCGCGACCCGGGCGATGCGCTCCGCCGCCTCCCGGCTACGCCCATCGTTGTACATGAGCGCCGGCCCCAGGGGCCGACCCGCCGGGTCGCAGAGGAGCAGGGTCGCGGAGGTCCCATCCAGGCACAACGCCTGGGGAGTGAAAGCGGCCGCGCGGGCGGTCAGCGCGCGCAGGACGCGGACGAGGGCGTCCCGCCACACCAGCGGGTCCTGTTCGACCCCGCCGGCGGCGTCCCGCACCGGCTCCGGCAGACGGGTCCGGGCCTCGGCAACGATGGCGCACCGCCGGTCGATCGCCACCGCGCGGCACCCGGAGGTGCCGACATCGACCCCGATGTAACCGGATCGGATCAAGGTCCCCTCACGGCGCCGACATAGGCCTCAGGGCAGCGAAACGGGGGCCGGCGGGCGCCAGCCCGGCGCCCGATGCTCCACCACCACCGTCGTATAGATGCCCCCGCGCACATTGAAATCGGCGCGCAGGCGCATAAACCGGGGGCGGGTCGCGGCGACCAGATCCCCGAGAATGCGATTGGTCACCGCCTCATGGAAGGCCCCCTCGTCCCGGAAGGACCAGACATACAGCTTCAGGGACTTGAGCTCCACGCACAGCGCGTCCGGGACATACTCCAGGGTCAGCTCGGCGAAATCCGGTTGCCCGGTCTTGGGGCACAGGCAGGTAAACTCCGGCACCCGGATGCGGATACTGTAGTCGCGCGCGGGCTCCGGGTTGGGAAAGGTCTCGAAGGTACGCTCGGGGGTGCTGGGCATAGTCTTGATCTTCCTGCTGAAATGGGGTCAGGTCTTGACCCCTCTCCTCTCTTTCCCCGCAGGAGCCGGTCGATGATCTCCAGGCGCTGCCGGAAATCCTGGTCATACTGGTCCATACCGGCATCCTTATACACCCGCCAGGCCTGCTCGATATGGCCGCGGGCCTCCTCCAGACGCCCGGTGTCCGACGCCCGCTCCCCGAGAATCCGCAGGGCGGTGCCCAGGTTATTCTGGGTCCTGGCCCAATCCAAGGGCACCCGCTCGCGGGTCCCTTCCTGCAGGGCGGCGCGATAGGCGGCCACGGCCGCCTCCAGGCGCTCAGTGTCCGACGCCCGCTCCCCGAGAATCCGCAGGGCGGTGCCCAGGTTGTTCTGGGTCCTGGCCCAATCCAAGGGCACCCGCTCGCGGGTTCTTTCCTGCAGGGCGGCGCGGTGGGCGACTACCGATTCCTCCAGTTTCTCGGTGTCCGACGCTCGCTCCCCGAGAATCCGCAAGGCGGTGCCCAGGTTGTTCTGGGTAGTAGCCCACTGGAGGGGCACCCGCTCACGGGTGAATTCCTGCAAGGCGGCGCGAAAGGCGGCCACCGCCGCTTCCAGTCGCTCGGTACCGGACGCCCACTCCCCGAGAATCCGCAGGGCGTTGCCCAGGTTGTTCTGGGTGATGGCCCACCGGAGGGGCACCCGCTCGCGGGTCCTTTTCTGCAGGGCGGCGCGGTAGGCGGTCACCGCTTCCTCCAGTCGCCCGGTGTCCGACGCCCGCTTCCCGAGGGTCATCAGGGTATTGCCCAGGTTGTTCTGGGTGGTGGCCCACTGGAGGGGCGCGCGCTCACGGGTGTATTCCTGCAGGGCGGCGCGGTAGGCGGCCACCGCTGTCTCCAATCGTCCGGTGTCCGACGCCCGCCTCCCGAGAATCTGCAGGGCGGTGCCCAGATTGCTCTGGGTCTTGGCCCACTGCAAGGGTGCTCGCTCGCGGGTCCCTTCCTGCAGGGCGGCGCGGTAGGCGGTCACCGCTTCCTCCAATCGCTCGGTGTCCGATGCCCGCTCCCCGAGGCGCAGCAGGGCGTTGCCCAGGTTGTTCTGGGTAGCAGCCCACTGGAGGGGCGCGCGCTCACGGGTGAATTCCTGCAAGGCGGCGCGATAGGCAGCCACCGCCGCCTCCAAATGCCCGGCGCCCGATTCCCGCTGTCCGAGAATCCGCAGGGCAGTGCCCAGGTTGACTTGGGCTCTGGCCCAGGCCAGGGGCTCGCGGTCGCGGGGGTATTCCCCGAGCAGGTCCCGATAGGCCCGGATTGCCGCTATCAGGGCCGGGTTGTCCCCCTGCTCGTCGCCCTGGCGGTAAAGCGCCTCGGCGTGTTGCTCCCGATAGACCAACCGCCGTTCCGGCCTGGAGTCCGGCACCTGCTCGGCGGCGGCGGCAAAGCCTTGGGCCGCCTCCCGATAGCGCAGCCGGATCA
Organism: Candidatus Thiosymbion ectosymbiont of Robbea hypermnestra; assembly: GCA_020443945.1. Lineage (GTDB taxonomy): Bacteria > Pseudomonadota > Gammaproteobacteria > Chromatiales > Chromatiaceae > Thiosymbion > Thiosymbion ectosymbiont_B. The sequence goes on from JAIZWN010000385.1 coordinate 5,668, forward strand.
GCGAGATTCCGGCCCGCTCGGCCTGGATTGCCGCGGCGGAGAGTCGCCGCCGCTCCACCGCCGCCTGAGCCTCCCGCAACAGCTGCTCCGCCGCCCGGATGCCGGCCAGCTCCCCTTGCTCGGCCCGGTCCAGTAACCCTTCGGCCTGGTCATAGTTGCCCGTCTCGACGGCGGTTCTGGCCTGGTCGATGAGCGTTTGGGTCTCCGGGTCCTCGGTCTCCAGGACGGCCAGGCGCTCCAGGGCCTGCTTGTGACGCTGCGCGATCTCAGGCAAACGCACCGGCCACTGCTCGGGCGGGACCTGCTGCTCCAGGATACCGAAGAAGGTGCGTAGCGCCGTATCCGTGATTCCGAGCTGGACCCTGAGCTCGGTGAACTCCGCCTGGAGCGACCGATGCTCCGCCCGCTGATCGGCCATCAGGGTACGGAGCTGCTCGAAGGTATAGCCGATGGTGACGGAAAGGTCGCCGCCCGCGGAAACGCCATCGAGCTCGATCCGGGGCGCCCCCGCGGCCGCGGTGGCTGGTTTTGGGTCCCTGTCGTCCCCGGTGGCCGTGGGGTCTGGTTTTGGGTCCCTGTCGCCCCCGGCGGCCGCGGTGGCTGGTTTTGAGTCCTTGTCACCCCCGGCGGCCTGGGTGGAGAGATGGATATTGCCCTTTGCCGATGAATCCTTGACCTCGACATCGCCGCCGACCCGGTTCTCCGCAGTCAGATCGCCGCCCGCGTCGAGACCCTTGCCCGCGATCTTGCCCGGTTTGGGTGGGGAGTTGCTCTGTCCCTCCAGGCTTATCTCCGCGCCGAAAGGCAGGCGCGCGCGAATGTTTGCGCTGTCGCGGAAGACGAAGATAAAAATCACCACCACCACGGCGATGATTGCCGCCACCAGAACCCTGGCCTGATTGGTAGACATGGCATCTCCCTGAAAACCCGATGGCCCCGTAGGATCGCACAATACCAAGCGCCGGAGTAGCTTCCAGCCGCCTTCAGCGGAAGGGGTCAGGTCTTGATCCGTGACCCTTGAAGGCACGGGTCAAGACCTGACCCCTTTACCGAATTGTGAATAAAGAGAATTTTCAAGAGGGCATTCATATTGCGCCAATCGCGCGCAGTAATGGCAAGATTTGAGCCGCAATCACAATTCCCAGCATCCATTTCACCACGGATAGCTCGCGCTTGACCTCGATAATATCGGCTTTGGTCGCCAGGTTTTCCGCGGACAGTGCTTCCGCTGCCTGCCTGGCGTCGTCTTCCGGTACTCCGGCCTTACGGAAGGCGTTGTATACCTCTGAAATCATCCTTGTCATTTTCGTTTCCGCCTCGGGTTGGGGACAAATCGAACGATGCCCGCTCGTGATGGCGCATGAAATAACGAACAGGATAAACGCAAATCCTGATTGGTACCCATTGTAGGATGGGCAAAGCCAGCGTCCGGCAAGCCGGTTCAGAGTCCCAGGCATCCCCCAGGGTCCTGCGAGCCAGCGCCGCTTACGGAACGCACAAAGCGAAGCGTGCCCATCGATCCGTGCCGTAGGCCGGGTTGCGCCCACCAGGAGTCACCCGTTCCGACCAGCCCATCGATCCTGCCGTGCCGGGTGAGCCATTCCTTCAGGAAAGAAATAATCGTTCCCATACTACAAATCAGGGACCGACAACAAACCACCCGGCCGTCATTCCAGCGGTGGTAGTGTTCTAACTTTGTTGTTTCCGGGATTCAGTGTATATCGCCAAGGAGAACAAAGTGACGGCACCACCGCTGACAGGTCGAGCCAT
>JAIZWN010000386.1 GCA_020443945.1 Candidatus Thiosymbion ectosymbiont of Robbea hypermnestra
TTTGTCGGCACGCGCGTCGCAATCTGCTAATAGGACAGGATTCACAGGATTTTCTTGGATTTTCAGGATTATTTTTTGTGGGTTCCGAACGTTCGCCGCATGGTGACACGGTGTCCAAAATTGACCCCTAGTCCGCTGTCGATTCCCGTTGCGACCAAGTCATTGACCAACGGAATCTCCGCCGCCCGCGGAACCGTTTCAAGCGCTTTGAACTCACGGATGTTCGCGGTTCTTGGTCCGTAGATTACCCACCGTA
>JAIZWN010000387.1 GCA_020443945.1 Candidatus Thiosymbion ectosymbiont of Robbea hypermnestra
AAGCGGCGTCCTGATTCATTCTGCTTATGGACGGGAGGCACATCGGACTTGCAGGGGAACAGAGTATCTACGGGCTTGGTATGGAGTCATTAACCGTATCGAAGTGAAGCCATTGATTCCCCCTCTCCCCAACCCCTCTCCCTCAAGGGAGAGGGGCTTTAGGCGTAGCACGAATCGATGGGCACGCGGCGCTTTGGAAATGGGGTCAGGTTTTGATCCGTGACTCTTGAAGGCACACATCAAGACCTGACCCCATTTCCTGCATTTCCTGGCACATCAAGACCTGACCCCATTTCCTGGAAGAAGAGCGCGAGAGCGGCGATTTTACGCTCCCTCTCCCTCCGGGAGAGGGCCGGGGGGAGGGGGATCAAGGATGCCTCTAGATCTTGTTTATTGATTTACGTTTTCTCATCGGCGAGAATTTGCATAATTCGCGGATTTGAAATCACGGATCATAAAGTTACAATATTACCCTCTCGCGCTATGACGAATATCGCAAAAACCGACGGACAACGGATCAGGCATCTGGTCGCGTTCTGGCTGTCCATGATGCTGGTGTGGCTCTTGCTGAATGCCTCCTTGTCCTGGGAGGTTTTGCTGGTCGGGGCCCTGGTCGCCACGGTGCTGGTGTTTGTCTTTCGCGACTACGGCTTTCTTTTCGCCGGGACGAGGTTTTCGCGACGGACGCCGCTGATCGTATTAAAATATTTGTCCCTGTTCGTCCGCGAGCTGGTCAAGTCGAATCTGGATGTGGCCCGGCGCGTGATTTCGCCGCGGCTGCAGATCAACCCCGGCATTGTCGAGGTCAAGACCAGGCTCGAGCATCCGACTTACCGCCTGATCCTGGCCAACTCGATCACCCTGACCCCCGGAACCCTCACGGTCGATATGATCGGGGATTCGCTGTTTGTCCACTGGATCGATGTCACCGGCAAGGATGTGGAGAGCGCGACTCGGGAGATCTCCTCGAAGTTCGAGGAGGTCTTGATCCCCCTGAGCCAGGAGTAACCGAATCATGGCGGAAACCCTGATGACGCTGGCCGTGGTGCTCACCCTGCTCGGGAATCTTTTCAGCATTGTGCGGCTGGTGAGGGGGCCGACCCCCATCGACCGCGTGATTGCGATCGATGTGCTGACGATCACCTCTATTACGATCATTGTCCTGCTGGCGCATTTCGGCGCGCGCTTCATCTATGTGGACGTGGCCATCGTCTACGGGCTTTTGAGCTTCCTCGGCGTGCTGGCCGTCGCCCGCTACAGCGAAAAGGGATTCTGATCCACGCAAGGGATTCTGATCTATGCAAGAAGCTATTCAATTGCTCGGCGCGCTGATTACCTTGGCGGGCTCGGTTTTCCTGTTGCTGGGTGGCTTGGGGGTGTTGCGTATGCCCGATAGCTACAACCGGCTGCAGGCGGGGACCAAGGCCTCGACCCTGGGCACCATCCTGGCCCTGGTCGGCATCGGGCTGTTTCACCCACAGTGGTTCGGCAAGCTGTTGATCCTGGCCTTCTTCGTCATGCTGACGTCCCCCATCTCCGCCCACGCCCTGGCGCGCGCCGCTCATGCCAGCAAGGTCCCCTTGAGCGATAAGACCGTGGTCGACAAGCTGGGGGAGAAGGAAACGCCATGACGCTCTTTCTGATCGGTTTGGCGCTCTGCGCCGGCATTATTGTCAGCGCGCTCCTGGCGGTCCAGCTGGGGAATACCGTCAGCGCGGCCATCACCGCCGGTATGGCGAGCCTGTTCGCGGCCATTACCTATGTGGCCCTCGCCGCCCCGGATGTGGCCATGACCGAGGCCGCGATCGGCAGCGGCCTGACGACCGTTATCTTTCTTTACGCCATTCGCCGGACCGCGGAGCCGCCGCAGGAATGATCAAGCGCGCAACCGTATTGCTCAGCCTGGTGCTGCTGGGTTTGGTGTTCTTGCAGCTGGTCGCGGGCTATTCGCCCCGCACCGCGCTCAATCCCGTTGCCGAGCACTATGTGACCGCCGGTCCCGAGGAGCTGGGGGCGGCCAATATCGTGACCGCGGTGCTGGTTACCTATCGGGGGCTCGATACCCTGGGCGAGGTGGCCGTGCTCTTCATCTCCGCCGCGGGCGTGGGGCTCTTGCTGCGCCGCAAGACCCGACCGGCGGATACGGCACGACGGAAGCCCCGCCCCTCGAGCGAGCTGGTGGGTACGGCCGTGCGTTTTCTGCTGCCCCTGATCTTCGTGCTCGGCGCCTACATCTTCATCAACGGTCACCTGACGCCGGGTGGCGGCTTCCAGGGCGGGGCGGTGCTGGCCTCGGGCATTATGCTGCTGCTGTTGGCCGATCCCCATGCCCACCTCAATCACCGCCTCGTCCATTGGCTCGAATCGAGCTCGGGCTTCGGCTATGTGGTGGTGGGCGTGCTCGGACTCGTCTTCGCCGGCGGCTTCCTCGACAACCGTTTTCTCGGTCTGGGCACCTTCGGGGAGCTGTTCAGCGCCGGGGCTATGCCGATCATCTATGCCCTGATCGGCCTCAAGGTCGGGACCGAGCTCAGCGCCGTGCTCGAGCGGATGAAGGATTAGGGGCTGTTGACATAATTGCCGTGCCGACCGCTAATAGGACAGGATTAACAGGATTTTTTTGTTGTTTTGAACTTTCGCCGCATGGTGATGCTTTTTCGAATTCTCGTCGCAGCATTCCAATAGGACAGGATTAACGGGATTTTGCGGGATTGACAGGATTTTTTGTTTTAAAATCTTTGAGCCGTTCCCGAATGAAAGTTCCCAATGCCGACGGGGCAGTTGTCGATATTCGGAAATCGTGGATTTTGCTTACGCCAGAGGCAGCAGGGAAGCTATACTGAGAAGCACATGGATCATCAAGGCCGGAGAGGATACACCCCGCCTTACATCCTGCTTCGTGCTATGAGGTATTCACGAAATGGCACATAAGATCCGAGAATTGGATATCGTCGCATTACTGCGAGACGTACCCGAGGCAAAAGTGGCCCAGGGACAAGTGGGTACCGTAGTGGAAAAGCTTGGAGAATCGGCTTATGAGGTCGAGTTTTGCGGAGACGATGGTAGAGCCTACGCGATGCTCGGAATCAGCGAAGACGATTTGATGGTTCTCCATTATTCCCAAGCCGAAGCGGCGTGAGCCGACAAGAGAGAATAGGGAAGGGTTCAAAAATAACGTGAATAAGTACCCCCATAAAATTATTTGTAACTCCTAATTCGAGAACAGAATTCTATACTCATTTGACCCGAATAAATCA
>JAIZWN010000388.1 GCA_020443945.1 Candidatus Thiosymbion ectosymbiont of Robbea hypermnestra
CTAAGGACACGGGAAACCTGTCCTCTACTCTACTGTGAGAACAAACGTTGAACATCACGCAGGATTTACCCACTACCTTACCGAAAGTCCGGAGGAGATCGAAGAAGATGAGCAAGAAAAGCGATTGGCCGAGATGGTTTCTGGCATCCGTACTTCTGCTGTCCATGGCCACCCTGGCGGCGGCGGATGATGGATGCAAGGCGGTCTATGGGAAGGGACCGGATCGCTTTACGCTGGCTACGGCAAGTCCGGGGGAGCTGGGACTGCTGGAAAGACTGAGCACGGCGTTCAACCGCGAACATAAGGTCTCCATCTGCTGGAAAAAGGCCGGCTCGGGCAAATCCTTGGGACTGCTCCAGGCCAGGCAGGCCGACATCATCATGGTGCATGCCCCGGCCGCGGAACAAAAGGCCGTCGCGGAAGGTTGGGCGACCCAGAGAACGCTCATCGGAGCCAATGAGTTTTACCTCGTCGGCCCCAGGGAGGATCCGGCACGGATCGCCCAGGCCGAAAGTGCCGGTGATGCCTACGCGAGAATCGCCAAGGCCCGGGCCAAATTCCTCTCCCGGGGCGATGATTCGGGGACGCACAAAAGGGAGCTGGCCCTCTGGAAACAGGCCGGTCTGAAGCCTGTCGGCGCGTGGTACATCACCACCAGGGACTTCATGCTGGCGACACTCCGGCGGGCCAACGAGGTCGGTGGCTATTTCATGACAGACAGCAGCACCTGGGTGGCGGAGAAAAAGGAGCTGCCCAACCTAGAGGTCCTCTTCCGCGGCGATCCCCTGCTGATCAATATCTACCATGCGCTACGTCGGCCGGGAGATATGGAATCGGAACCGGAACTGAAATATGCCTCCCGGTTCATCGATTTCGTCGGGTCCGGAGAAGGCCAGGAAATCATCCGCACTTACGGCAAGCGTCTGTACGGTGAGCCCATGTACCAGGACGCCGCCTATGCACGGCAGTACGAGTGAGCAGTATTCTCCCCATTGGGGTCGAGGACCTGCTTTCGGGACAAGCCGTAGAAACCGCGCGCCTGGAGCTGAAGGAATCCTGGAACCAGGACCACACGGGACCACAGGTCCTCCAGACCCTCTGCGCCTTCGCCAACGACCTGCAAAACCTCAATGGCGGCTATGTATTGATCGGCGTTGCCGAAAAGGCCGGTGTCGCCCAGCGCCCGGTGCGCGGACTCGCCCCGGAGCGGATAGATGCGGCTCAAAAGTGGATTCGCGGCAACTGCAAGCGGATTCAGGCAACCTATCTGCCGATCCTTTCCCCGGAGGACGTGGACGGCAGAAAAATACTCGTACTCTGGGCCCCACCCAGCGATCTGCGGCCCCATCAGGCGCCGGATCCACGTAACGGAAGGCTCGCTTACTGGGTGAGAATCGGTTCGGAAACCACCCAGGCCAAAGGTGAGCTACTCACCCAGCTGATGCAGCTGACAGCGCGTGTGCCCTTCGATGACCGACGCGCATCCGGTGCGCGGCTCGAAGACCTGCGCGAAGGCCGGGTGCGTGAGTTCCTGCAGGATGTACACAGTGCCTTGGTCGATGAACCGGACCTTCGTCAAGTCTATCGACACGCTCGATTCTCCTATCGTATCAACGATCACGAAGTACCGCGCAACGTCGCCCTGCTCTTTTTCACCGACGATCCCGAGCTATGGTTCCGCGGCGCGCGCGTCGAGGTTGCCCAATTCGCGGACGACGCGGCCGGAAATATCCTGGAGGAAAAGACCTTTCGCGGCCCGGTCCACGAACAGATCCGGCAGTGTCTGCGCTATCTTGAAAATTTCGCGACCCACCACCTGGAAAAGACTCGGGATCGCGCCGAAACCCGCGGTTGGGTCAGCTATCCGAGCCTGGCGTTGCGCGAATCCATCGTCAACGCCGTTTACCATCGTGGTTACGACGACATCCTCGAACCGATCAAGGTCTATCTGTACCCGAATCGTATCGAGGTCATCAGCTACCCGGGCCCGGTTCCGGGAATCGACCTGAAGCAGCTCAATCGCGGTCGGGTATCCTCCCCCGTGCCGGCGCGGAATCGTCGCATCGGAGAGCTCTTGAAAGAACTGCGACTCGCCGAGGGCCGCAACACCGGGGTCTCCAAAATCTTCAAGAGCATGGAAGACAACGGCTCCCCACCACCGACATTCGACTTCGACCCGACTCTCAGTTACTTCCGCGTCACCCTGCCCGCCCATCCGGAATACATTGCCATCGCGGCCTTGCGGGACGCGGCCTATCTGAAAGCAACCGGTGACGAGCCGCGTGCCCTGGCGCGCATCCGCGAGGCCTGGGAGGCCCACCCCACCTCCGCCCTGCTGGCCGCGAGTCTGATCCGTGAGTATGCGGAGCAACAGGACCTCGAGGCGGCGCGGGGCGTGCATGACCAAGCCGCCGGCCTGAAGATGCCGGGATACGCCGGTGTAGCCGCCGCGATGGCGGATGCCTATCTGAATGTCGGCCGTCGCGCGGATGCCCTGACCCTGCTTGATCGATTACCGGCCGTCCTGTCGCCCCCGGAGGCATTCGATATAGCCATTCTGGAACGCCGCGCCAGGCGGGAGAAGCGGGCACATGGCTACTTCCAGCGGGCCGGGGAAGCGGTCTTGAGCGATGTGCGCGCACTGCACGAGTTCGCGCAATGCAAGATCAAATTGACCGCGGACCTGATTCGCCGTCCCCATAACCCACAGAAACAAGACGCCCGATTCCGATTGCTCAGGGAGGCCGAAGAGCTGCTGGAACGGGTCGTGCAGCTGGATGCGCCTCCGACGCGACATGCCTGGGCATGGTACGACCTGGGACGGGTGAGAAAGTGGCTACGCAAACCGGCGAGCGACGTGAACGCCGCCTTCGATCGGGCGGCGAACGCGAATCCGGGCGATCCGGCGCTGGCGCGGGAGCTGTCGAGGAACAAAGAGCGTTGACTCCGACGACAGATTATCCCGCGGCAAAGGTTCTTTAAGACGGAAAGGGTGGTGTTGTAATTTTGTTGTCCCTGGGTATATACGCCGAATCCCGGAAACAACAAAGTTAGAACACTACCGGGTTTTCTATTCCCCTGACAGCTCCAGGAGGAACTCCTCGGGCGTCATGACCCGCAAGGGCGCACTGGCGAAATCGGCCACATTCCGGGTCAGGAGCGAATCGCAACCGGTGGACTCGGCCACCGCGACCACGACGGCGTCCTCGAAATCCCGCACCGGCATCCTGCGCGCGCGCGACAGCTCCGCCCGGCCTGTGGAACCGATGGAAAAACGCGCCAGCAGCCAATCCACTATTTCGTCCGCTCGCCCTTTGGTCGCATAACGCCCGACGAGGTAATGCAGCGTCGTCACTCCGTGACTGGGAAAAACCGCGGCGACCGCACCTTCCACCGCCTTGCTGACGGCCTCGGCGGACGCCCGATAATGGGGTTGCCGTTTTTGCACCACATCGAGCAGGACGTTCAGGTCATACATCACCCTCATTGGTGCTTGTCTTCCAAGTGTTTTGCAATATCCGCCTCGGCGTCCATTGCGGACGGGATCAAGCCGGATATCCGGGAAACCTCCGGGTGGATCGCCCCACTCCCGGCGCCCCGGAGCCGCTCCAGATACCGGTGCAGCATCTCGGTAACCGTGATTCTGTGCGCTTGGGCATAGGTTTTAAGGTAGGCGATTTCGTCTACCGGTAGGCGAACCGTCAGTTTTTGGGTCGTCATGGCTGCGATCCCCCGTCAGGTCGTCCTCTCGTCGGATTGGTACGGCTAATTCATCTATTTTATACGGCTTGGTCGCATCATACCAATTTTAGAACGTGGAGGATACCTGAGCGGTCCGCACGGCGGATCCTTTATCAATCAGGCGATTAACCCGGAATCCGCGGTGTGGACCGCCTGCGTGTTTCAGGCATTTGACCTTTGAAGGGCGCCTTGAAAAATTCGGTAGTGGTAAATTTTCAAGTGATCAGGTGTCTACCTGAGTCACGTCGAACATCACACAAAGACACCAAGCCAC
>JAIZWN010000389.1 GCA_020443945.1 Candidatus Thiosymbion ectosymbiont of Robbea hypermnestra
CTAAGGACACGGGAAACCTGTCCTCTACTCTACTGTGAGAACAAACGTTGAACATCACGCAGGATTTACCCACTACCCTGCGTTTTTTCATCGGCGAGAATCTGCGTAATCTGCGGATTCAAGCATCACAGATCACAAAACTACAACACTACCCGGGAGTTTTATGCCAGGTGGGGATGGAAGATCCGATTGAATGCGAGCAGGTTCTCGATGAAGGGGGCATGGCCGGTGTCCTGGATCACGATTTCTTCATAGGCGCCGCCGGTTGCCTGATAGCGATCCAGCACGGCCCGGGTCTGGCCCAGCATGGGCTGGGGCGGGAAGACCTCAGCGCCCGGCCAGCCGGGAAGCTGTCCGGCGGCCCCGAGCGCGCCCGGACAGGAGGCCGCCGCATCGCAGACCGCCAGGTCGTGGCTGCCACGGATCCAGAGCACCGGCGGCTTCGGCTCGATTCCGTACAGACGCTCGATGTCACCGGCGTACTTGGGCGATGCGGCATTCGCCATACCCCGGCGACCGGGCGCCTTGAAGGGCCAGTGCGGGGATTCGATGCTATCTCCCGGCAGGTCCTCGGGGCCGATGTGGGTCTGGAGGGTAGCCGCTACCAGGTCGTCTTCGCGGGCCGGGATGAAGGGCGGCTTGTAGACCAACATACGCAGTACGGCGCGTGGGGAGAACGGGTTGTCGAGGCCAAGGTCACCGGCCTCGATCAAGCGTAGAAATTCGGGGTTGGTCAAACCGCCGCCGGAACCGGCGAAGTCCTCCCAGCAGGGGGTACCCCGCGCGTCCTTGGTGCCGCCGAAACCATAGGGGGAGCCTGGGCTGACCAGGGTCACCGTCAAGAGGCGTTCGCTCGCTGCCATCAGCAGCCGCCAGACCACCGAGCCCCCCATGGAGTTGCCGACGATATGGACCCGCTCCAGGCCCAGATGATCGAGCAGGGCCAGGGTGTCGTCCGCCAGATCGCCCATGCCCCGGGTCGCGTCGATCTTGCTGGCCGGATCCGCCGCGCCGAACCCCCGCTGGTCCGGCGCGATGCCCCGACAGGTATCGGGCAGACTCAGCATCACCTCTTCCCACCAGGTGGCGGAGGTGACATTGCCATGCAGGAACAGGACCGGGGTCCCCGTCTCGGGGCCGGTGAACAGGACGCGGGTGGTGATCCGCGGGGTGGTAATGGTTCGGGCGACAACACCGGGAAGCGTGGGAATAGACAAGATCGTTTTTACCGAGGTCGAGCCCTCAGCCCTCCTGTGGATTCGAGTAGCGTTGTTTGAGCACGGCCTTTTGCACCTTGCCGTAAGGCGAGTAGGGCAAGGCGTCGGCAAACACTACCTGTTTGGGAACCTTATAGCGCGCCAGATGGTCCGCGCAGGTCTGGAGTATGGATTCCGCGGTGGGCGCCGTGCCCTCCCGCGCCACCACGACGATCAGCCCCACTTCGCCGAATTTGTCGTCGGGTATGCCGATAAGCGCCGCTTCGGCGACCTCCGGGTGTTCCAGGACGGCGGCCTCGACCTCGGCGGCATAGATGTTCTCGCCGCCGCTGATAATCATGTCCTTGAAGCGGCCGACGATGGAATAGAAGCCATCGCGGTCGCGCCGCGCCATGTCCCCGGTGTGGAACCAGCCGTCGCGGATCGCCTCGGCGGTGGCCTCGGGGTTCTGCCAGTAGCCCGAGCAGACATGGGGGCCGCGGATCAGGAGCTCCCCCACGGTATCCGCGGGCAGCTCCTTGCCGGCCTGGTCGACGATGCGCATCTCGCTGTGAAAGATCGGCTTGCCCACCGAGCCGCTCTTGGTGACGGACTCCTCGTCCGTCATGCTGAAGCAATTGGGGCCTACCTCCGTGAGCCCGTAGCCCTGGCGAAAAACCACGCCCTTCTGCTTGCGCCAGGTCTCCATGAGCGCCTCGGGACAGGGCGCCCCGCCGCTGACGAACCAACGCACGCGGCTGAAATCCGCCGCCGGGAACCAGGGCGACGCCATCCACATGCGGAAGATGGTGGGCACCCCCAAGATCACGGTGCAGTCTTCCTCCTCCATGACCCACATGGATTCCTCGACCTCCAGACTCCGGGCCAGGACGATCTTGCCGCCGAGATAGAACAGGGGCGTCAGGAAGGCAAAAAGCCCCCCGGCGTGAAACAGGGGGACGAACACCGGCGACACATCCCGCTCCGACAGCCCCCAGCTGGCCGCGGTGTTGACGCAATTGAAGAGCACCTGACGGTGCGGGATCACCGCCCCCTTGGGCTGCCCGGTGGTGCCGGAGGTATAGAGGAGGCAGTAGGGGTCCTCGGCATCCAGCTCCGGCTGCGGCGGCTCCGTTGCCGGCATCTCCGCCAGGGCCGCGTCATAATCCGGGGCCCCGTCGATGACGGCGCCCTCAAGCGCGACGCATCGGCCCACATCCACCCCGGTCCGCAGCTCCGCCAGAGTAGCGGTGAATTCGGGCCCGCACAGCAGCGCCTTGGGGCGGCTGTCGGCGAGGATATAGGCCAGCTCCCGGGCCGCCAGCCGCCAGTTCAGCGGCGCCAGTACGGCCCCGATCTTGCCCACGGCATAGAAAAGATCGATGTAGACGACGCTGTTGTGCGCCAGGATGGACACCCGGTCCCCCTTCTCCACCCCGAGGCGTTCGCGCAGAAAATGCGCCAGACGATTGGCCCGGGCGTTCAGCTCGGCAAAGCTGTAGCGTCGTTCGCTCGCCAACTCCACCAGGGCCTCCCGCTGTGGGGTCAACAAGGCGCGATGACTCAGTAAATTGGCTGCATGCATGAGAATGGCCTGTCTTCCGAGAAATTCCGTCCTGGTATGGTAGCGGCCCCGGTCGGTTTTGGCATCCCCCGGCTACCGATCCACCGGCAACCGGCGGCCCCCGTCCGGCAGCTCGCCCGCTCCTTGGAGGAGCACAGGAAAGCGAGTGCGGGAGAGGGGTCAGGTCTTGGCCTGTGTCTTCAAGGGTCACGAATCAAGACCTGACCCTGAGGTATCCCCGAATCAAGACCTGACCCTGAGGTATCCCCGAATCAAGACCTGACCCTGAGGTATCCCCACAAAATCCACCCTCGGCTCTGGCTCCTCACGCTCCAGCGTGGGAGCAAGTCCGGACGCTCCAGCGTCATGAAACCTTGGCCGCTGGAGCGACCACCATTGCGTTCCCACGCTGGAGCGTGGGAACGAGCCAAACAACTTGTTGTTTTAGATCATAATAATGTGGGGATACCTCAGGACCTGACCCCATTTTCCGGCCATTTCCCATAGGAAACGCCTTACAGCCACTTGGGAATCAGCAGCAGGCCCCAGGTCGTCGCGGCGAAGAGGAGGCTGAGCAGGACGGCGGCGGAGGCGATGTCCTTGGCGCGCCCGGAGAGCTCGTGGTGCTCCGGTCCCACCCGGTCCACGTTGGCCTCGATGGCGGAGTTGAGCAGCTCGACGATGGGTACGAGCAGCAGGCTGCCCACCAGCATGGCCCGCTCCACGGGGCTCTCCCCGAGCCAAAAGCCTAGAGGCACCAGCAGGGTAAGCGCCCACACCTCCTGGCGGAACGCCGCCTCATGCCCATAGCAAGCCTTAAGCCCTTGCAGGGAGAAGCCGAAGGCCCGGACGATGCGCCGCCAGCCGGTGGGTTTGCCCTCAGTCATCGCCGGCGGTGGGGGTCCACGCCAGGTCCGGATGTCGGGCGGCATGCACCTCGTCCAGGCGGCGCACCGGCGTCCGGTGCGGCGCATTCCTGAGCAGCTCCGGCTGCTCCCGCGCCTCGGTCCGGATCTGCTCCAGCGCCGCCACGAAGCCGTCTAGCTCCTCCTGGGTCTCGCTCTCCGTCGGCTCGATCAACAGGCACTCGGGAACCAGCAGCGGGAAATAGGTGGTAGGGGCGTGGAACCCATAATCCAGCAGGCGCTTGGCGAAATCCATGGTGCCGACCCCCGAGGCCTTGGCCTCTTGCCGCAGGGTAACCACAAACTCGTGGCCCGCGCGACGCCCCCGGTAGGCGGGTTCGAAGCCGGCCGCGGTCAGGCGCGCGAGCAGATAATTGGCGTTGAGGGTGGCAAACTCGGCCACCCGTTGCATCCCCGTAGCGCCGAGCATCCGGGCATACACATAGGCCCGCAGCAACACGCCCATGTTGCCGCCGAAGGCGGTGAGGCGACCGATACTCCGCGGGCGGGCGTCCTCGTCGAGCCAGGCATAGTCGGCGCCGTCGCGGGTCACCAGGGGCACCGGCAGGTAAGGCTCCAGGCGTTCCGATACCCCCACCGGACCCGCGCCCGGACCACCGCCCCCGTGGGGGGTGGCGAAGGTCTTGTGGAGATTGACGTGAATCACGTCGAAGCCCATATCGCCGGGGCGCACCTTGCCCAGAATGGCATTCAGATTGGCGCCGTCGTAATAGAGCAGACCCCCGGCGTCGTGCACCGCCGCGGCAATCTCCCGGATCTTGCGGTCGAACAGGCCCAGGGTGCTCGGATTCGTGAGCATGATACCGGCGGTGCGGGGCCCCAGGGCGGCGCGCAGGGCGGCCAGGTCCAGATCGCCATCCGCCCCGGTGGGAATCTCCCTGACCTGGTAACCGCACATGACCGCCGAGGCCGGGTTGGTCCCATGGGCGGCGTCCGGGATCAATATCTCCATGCGGGCGTCGTCCCCCCGGGCCCGGTGATAGGCGCGGATCATGGCCACCCCGGCGAACTCCCCCTGGGCGCCGGCGGCCGGCGCCAGGGAGACCGCGTGCATCCCGCAAACCGCCTTGAGCATCTCCTGCAGCTCGTACAGACAGGCCAGAATACCCTGGCCGTGACTGTCCGGGGCCAGCGGATGACGCCCCAGAAAGCCCGGCAGCGAGGCCAGGCTGTTGCCGGCCCTGGGGTTGTACTTCATGGTGCAGGAACCCAGGGGATAAAAATGGGTATCGATGGAAAAATTCCGCTGGGATAAGCGGGTATAGTGGCGCACCACCTGAAGCTCGGAGACCTCCGGCAGAGCGGGCCGCCGCTTGCGGCGCAGATGCGCCGGCAGCTCCGGCGTGGCGGCCGGTGTAAGCGGTGCTTGGGCGCCGGCGCGCCGGCCGGGACGTGACTGGTCCTGAATCAACATGGGGAAACTCGGATTGGTTGAACCGAAGGTCCGCAGTGGTGCTTCAAGCAGCGGCATATTCCATAGCTTCGGTAACCCGTGCGCCGGCTTCAGCAGGCGATAGTTCCTTAATGATCTGGTAGGACGACATGAATGTTGGAAGTTGAGACATTTCAATATCTTGTGCCAAAACCGGAATAATTTTTTTGTGATCCGCTATGGCCGCTCCCACCTCGAAAAACATCCAATGGCTATTTAAGTTGTTGGGCGTAAGAATCAAGACGAGCGTTGAGCTGTCCCTGAGTGCTTCCTCGATTGCCCTTTCCCATTCCTGACCGGCTTCGATTTCTTCATCGAACCAAACATGGATCCCGGCATCCTCCAGTGTAGCCGCGAATTCCCTCACCCATTCCTTGTCCTCTTTCGCATGGGATAAAAACACATCGTATCGCTTCTTTTCAGTCATATCGGTTTGCCTCGGAAACTCGCATTTTGAGTTGCTCAAAGTATTGGTCGATGTCGTTTAGACGAATAATGTTGCGATTTTTCAAAAAAACCGGCGTTGCAGGATGAGATATGAATTCTTGCTTGGTGATGCCATGAAGAACGACGATGATCGGAATTTTTCTTATTAACCACGCACCACCTATTTCCATCCAAATATATGGTCGGTCCAATGCCCAGGGAGTGAAGAGCACGACCAGCTCGTCGGCTTTGTTCAGAGAATTCCTGATCTCTTCTTCAAACTCCGCACCAATGTCTACGTTATCTGCATCGAGAAAAGGGCGTGCCCCGCGCTCGCCTACCTCCCGTGCAATCTGTCTGGCTACCCAGGTGTCCTCGCCGGAGTGACTGATGAACACCAATTTGTCATTGCTCATTTTTTTCAAAGGATACGAATTCCACTATGAAGGTTATGGACTCTTTAATTGCTGCAAGAGACGCCATATATCGGAATGTATCATCACCTTGTTTGTAATTGGCTAGACAACCTTGCTCAATGCATGCTCCAAGGTTTCCGGAACCTCGCTTGGGAAAAAGCGGTCCTTCGCATAGGCATAGTCTTCCCCGCTTTCATCGACCACACGGAAATAGCCGTGGGCGTTTGCCTGATCGTCGGCTATGACCCGATACAGCTTTCCCACCTCCAGAGATCCTGGATAATCCATGTTGCTGACGCAAACGGCAAACCGGATTTTCCCGCCTTCAGTTTTCTCCATTTCCATTTGAATAGCTGACGCGCCGATTGATAGATGTAGGATGCGGTGAGCGGAGCGAACCGCATCGACTGACTATCAGCTCACACTGATGCGGTTCGTTTCACTCACCGCATCCTACGGGCTCCCTCCCTGCCACCCCTCTCCCGCCAGGGGCGAGGGGCTTTAGGCCGTAGACAGCCTCTAAGGCAGTGGCGGGCGGCGATTGCCGCCCGCGGGAGGGGCATCAGCCCAGAGCGGCCAGGGCGGCGGCGTAATCCGGCTCCTGGGTAATCTCGGGAACCAGCTGGGTGTAGAGGACCTTGTTGTTCTTATCCAGGACTACCACGGCGCGGGCGGTAATGCCCGCCAGGGGGCCGTCGTCCATCAGCACGCCATAATGCTTGCCGAAATTCCGCGAGCGCATGATGGACAGGTTGACGACATTGTCGATCCCCTCGGCCTTGCAGAAACGACCGGAGGCGAAGGGCAGATCGGCCGAGATGACCAGGGCGACGGCATCGGTCTTGCCGGCCATCTCTTGGTTGAATTTCCTGGTGGAGGTGGCGCACACGTCGGTGTCCAGACTCGGCACGATATTGAGCAGCTTTTTCTTGCCGGCATAGTCGGCCAGGGTCTTGTCGCTCAGATCACCGGCCACCAGCTTGAAATCCGGGGCGGTGGAGCCGACGGCGGGCAGCTCGCCGGCCAGCTTGACGGGGGTTCCTTTGAGAGCGGTTTGGGCCATGGGAATACTCCTTACTATCAGGTTTATCGAACGGTTGTGGTTCAACTTGTCAGTATAGGTTTTTCGTCGGCTCGTTTCCATACTCCGCTTAACGGCATGTCACATGTGGGCGCAATTGTGTAGTGAGTAGCTCCTAATGCTTTGTTAAATCGATCTTTAACTCATAACCAGTAAGCCGCCGGCGGCTTACTGGTTGTGAGTTATAGTGTAACGCTTTATCATGCGAGATTCTTATAAACATTCTTCCTATGACTAACCCTGATGATTTCAACAACCAGTTTACCGCTATCGAGTGAATATACTATACGGTAATCACCGACACGAATCCTGTATGTATGCTCTGTTCCCAAAATTTTTCTGCTTCCCTTCGGGATAGGATTCTTGCTTAATCCATCAATAGATAAAATTACCTTTCTAATCATATAGTCAGGTAACTTTCTAAGCTCCTTCTTGGCTGAATGCTTCCATTCGATACTATAGGATGCCATCCTCGTGCAGCTCTTTTATCAGCTCGGCATGAGAAATCGTGGGTTCATCCCGTCTTTCGGCAATCGCCGCCAAATCCTCTATATCGTCGATCAACTCCTTGAAATCGGAGATGGGAAGAATGACGGACTGCTTTTCACCCGTTTCGTCCGTAATATATTTTGGATGTAGTTTACCAATGTTTAGCATATTCCCTTCCTTCCCATGCTTTTTCGCACAAGACTACGGGGGATTGTTTCGCTCGTTTCCACGCTCCGGCGGGCATAAATTTCATGGCGCTGGCGCGTCCGAATTTTCCCCCATGCTGACGCATGGGAGAAAGAATATTCAAATGCCTTCGATCTTCTATTCCAGTCGTGTTCGGAAACCCTCTGCTTTCTAAGCTGACGTAGTTGAAAAACGGCAACAACCAACCCGATCGCGAGAATCAGATAGCCCACTATTTGGACTATGAATGAATATAGTTCGTAATTTGTCATGATGTCATGCCTCTCTGCCGACAGCTAACGGATATGCTCAACCATTAACCATATCACAGCTTCGGCGCAACCGGACAAGGGGTCTGGGTGCGGGTGGCGACGACGCGGGCGAGTTTTTGGGCGTAGGCGGTCATTTCTTCCTCGGTGCGCGGCTCGGTGGCGCACACGAGCAGTCCGGGATCG
>JAIZWN010000390.1 GCA_020443945.1 Candidatus Thiosymbion ectosymbiont of Robbea hypermnestra
GACGGCCAACGGGCGCCTTACCCATGACCCACGATCCCTTTGTGGCTTGGTGTCTTTGTGTGAGAATTGAGAACGCCTCCTAGCATAGCGCGGTTCAGCCGAATCTGCCGGTAATATAGTCTTCGGTGAGTTTGTGGCTCGGATTATTGAAGAGCTGTCTGGTCTCGCCGACCTCGATCAGATCACCGAGGTGGAAATAGGCGGTACGCTGGGATACCCGGGCCGCCTGCTGCATGGAATGGGTTACGATGGCGATGCTGAAGGTCTCCCGCAGCTTGTCGATCAGCTCCTCGATCCTGGCGGTGGCGATGGGGTCCAGGGCCGAGCAGGGCTCGTCCATCAAGATCACCTCGGGGGAAACGGAGAGGGTACGGGCGATACACAGGCGTTGTTGCTGGCCCCCGGAGAGCCCGGTGCCGGGTTGCTCCAGCCGGTCCTTGACCTCCTCCCAGAGCCCCGCCCGGCGCAGGCTGGTCTCCACCAGCCCGTCCAGCTCCGTCTTGTTGTTGGTGAGGCCGTGGATGCGCGGTCCGTAGGCGACGTTTTCGTAGATGGATTTGGGGAAGGGGTTGGGTTTCTGGAACACCATGCCGATCTGCGCCCGCAGGGGCACCACGTCCTGCTTCTTATCGTAGATCTCGATGCCGTCCAGCTCGATGCTGCCGGTGACGCGGCAGCTGGGAATGGTATCGTTCATCCGATTGAGGCAGCGCAGAAAGGTGGACTTGCCGCAGCCGGAGGGGCCGATCATGGACACCACCTCGCGCTTGCCGATGTCCAGGCTCACATTGTTGATGGCGCGCTTGTCCCCGTAATAGACATCGACGCCTCGGCAGCGTATGCGGGGGTCGGCGACGGCATAGTTGCCCACCGTACCCTCGAACGCGCGTTCTCGCTCCAGGTCGGAGGCCATCATAACGCCGATATCACCGGCAACCGCTTCAATAGTCGTGCCCATTGCTTATACCTCGATTCAGCCCAGTACGGCGGTGCTGACGAAATGCGGATAACATGTGAATGATTTATTTGCCGCAAATGAACGCAAATAGACGCAAATCGATCGTAATTCGTAAATTTCTTTCAGAAGAGCTTCAAACATTCAGGAACCATTCAAAAATAACGTGAACAGATGCTTTTTAACCGCAAAGGCGCAAAGGACGCAAAGGGTTACCGGAAAGGATGGCGCAGGAATGAGCCAAACAATCAACCACTTTGCCACAAGTAACAGGGTACTAGTGCCTCGTTTCACCTTATTTTTCACCCTCAGCGCGGCGAGAAACGGCCAGCCGCGAGGCGCGTGAGCGCAGGAATAGCTACCCCTATTGCAAGCTCGCGCAAC
>JAIZWN010000391.1 GCA_020443945.1 Candidatus Thiosymbion ectosymbiont of Robbea hypermnestra
CAGGATTGACAGGATTTTTTCTTTGCGGAAAAGGGGTCAGGTCTTGACCTGTGCCTTCAAGGGTCACGGATCAAGACCTGACCCCATTTCCTGACGGGTTGGGGTGGGCTTGCGAACCCCAGCCTACGGGCCGATCTGTAGCATGGGAACGAATATTTCTTTCCTGAAGGAATGAGGCGCCCGGCACGGCACGGATCGATGGGCTGGTCGGAATGGGTTACTCCTGCTGGGCGCAGCCCGGCCTATGGAGCA
>JAIZWN010000392.1 GCA_020443945.1 Candidatus Thiosymbion ectosymbiont of Robbea hypermnestra
GTCTTGATCCGTGACCCTTGAAGGCACAGGTCAAGACCTGACCCCTTTTCCGCAAAGAAAAAATCCTGTCAATCCTGAAAAATCCTGTTAATCCTGTACGATTGGAAGACCGCACGAACCACGAAGAATAGTTCGACCTGTCAGCGGTGGTGCCGTCACTTTGTTATCCCTGGCGATATACACTGAATCCCGGAAACAATAAAGTTAGAACACTACCCCCTGCCGGAATGACGGGGTAGGGGTCGGCAGACTTTATCACTTAAAATTTAGCCACTACCTCTTCATGAAACCGGGGAAGCCGTGCACTCCCGAGACAATATATCCGAGATCCGCTTTGCCGCATCGCCGTTGCCATACAGATCCATCCCGAATGTCCAGTCGTCTCGGACCCCTTTTTCGAGCTCATTTGCGATCATTTCCGGGTCCGTGCCTACCAGACGATTCGCCCCGGCGCGCACCAATTCCACCCACTCGGTCTCCTCTCTCAAGGTCAGACAGGGCACCTGGTGGAAATAGGCCTCTTTCTGGACGCCGCCACTGTCGGTAACAATGAGAGCGGAATTTTTTTCGAGCATCATCATATCCAGATAACCCACGGGCTCGACGCTTCTTACGGTGGGCGGCGGTTCCAGACCGAACGCCGCGAGTCGTTTACGGGTACGGGGATGCAAGGGCAGAATAATCGGCAGACCCGAGGTCGCCAGACCGGCCAGGATGCGCCGCAGACGCACGGGGTCATCCGTGTTTTCGGTACGGTGGACGGTGGCCAGAAGATAGCGCCTCGGCGCGAGCCCCAGAAGCTCGAGAATCCGGCTGCACCGCTTTGCGCGCGCGCCGTAGTAAAGCGCCGCATCATACATGACGTCGCCTGTCTGCCGCACCTTGTCTTCCTCGATGCCTTCGTCGGCCAGATTGCGCGTTGCGGTATTCGTGGGGGTAAACAGCAGGTCCGCCGCATGGTCCGTCAATACGCGGTTGATCTCTTCGGGCATGCGTCGATTGAAGGAACGTAACCCGGCCTCGATGTGGGCGACGGGGATCTGTAGCTTGACCGCAGCCAGGGCGCCCGCAAGGGTCGAGTCGGTGTCTCCGTAAACCAACACCCAGTCGGGCCTCTCAGCGATCAGTACGGCCTCGATCCGCTCGAGCATACGCCCGGTATTCCGGCCATGGGTGCCGCCGCCGATACCGAGGTTGTAATCGGGATGCGGGATAGTGAGCTCGTCGAAAAATACCCGGCTCATATCGGCATCATAGTGCTGGCCGGTATGGACAAGTATCTCGACGAGAGCCGGGCCATTCGCGCGCAAGGCGCGGGAGACGACCGCCGCCTTGACGAATTGTGGGCGGGCCCCCAGGACGGTAAGGATCTTCACCGCGCCGGCGCCGACTCGTCGCTACCTTGCGAATACACTCATGACCATGCGCATATCCGCCGCGCTCACGAACAATGTTTCCATCCAGCGATTGGAGGTCATGCGAATATAAATGATCAGCGTGATCCCGGAACAGATGGAATAGGCCAGGGTTGTCGCTATCGCCGCCCCGGCCAATCCGAATGCGGGTATCAGCAATAGATTGCCGATGATGTTCGCGACCAATGTCACCAAGGCCACATACATGCCGATTTCCGGTCGCCCCCGGGCCGCAATATCATTCGCCCATACCTTGGCGACGCCGAGAATAACGGCGCCCGGCAGTAACAGGAGCAAGGGCCATACGCTGGCCGAATATTGAGCGCCGAAGATCCCCGCGATCAGAGGATAGGCGATTAAGGCCAGAAGCATGCCGCCGAGCGCCGTAATCATGAATACCAGGCGACTAATGAGGGGGGTTAATCGTTTCCGTGTCTCTTCATGCGATGAAAGCTGGGATAACCGGGGCAAGAGTACCGTACTCACGGCGCTCGATATCACCCATAGCTTTTCGGCCAGGGTTACGGCCACCACGTAGATTCCGGTCGCAACCGGCGTCATGAAGAAATTCACCAGGAATATATCCGCCTTGTAGTTTAAAAACCCCAGGATCGAGCCCAGATTGGCCTTCCAACCGTATCCCAGGGCCTTTCTGCCGTAGCCTTGCCTCGTACCCTCGATAGAGGAGGCGCTATTGTATAATCGCCCGATGCCGATGGCCGCAATCGCAAGCGTTATGAGGTTGCTGAGTATATACAGGGTAATCAGGAGCGCCAATTCCCCGTAGCCGGAAAGGGCAAGTAAACCCAAGGCCCCGAGAAAACAGATCGGCTGCAGGATCAAAATCAGGTTGTAGATCCGAAATTGCTGTAATCCCTGAAAAATACTCGTCAGAAAGCCGTTCAATAAAAGGATGGGAAAGGTCGGCAACGCCAGCCAGAGCAGGGTGGGCTCCACGCCTGGGAATAGCTCCCGCCCCTTCCAGAATAATACGGACGCCCCCGCTGATATCCCCAGTACGGCCAGCCCGAGGCAGAAAACCAGGTTGATCCGAATCGCGCCGCGCACGGTTACCTGACCGGACCCCAAATAATATACATTGGCCGGCCCGACCCCGAGATTCAGGAAGGTTACCAATATACCCGGCAACAACAATACCAGCGCAAACACGCCGTTGCCTTCCGGCCCGAAAACCCTTGCGATAATCGCGGCCGAAATCAGCCCCAGTATGCCCGCTCCTACCTGTCGCCCAAAGGTGGCCGCGACATTGCGGGAGAGCGATCTGAGTCCGAGCCCATACATGCTTATCCGCCTTTCTCCCCGTTTTCCGCGAGCACCTGTGTGTATACCCCATGCAACCGCTTTGCTATATGCGATCCGCTATAGCGCGCCTTACAGGCGGCGCGAATTTCCATGGCGTCATAATCGGCATAGCCGGAACGCATTCGTTGCATGGCCTCCGCGTAGCCCGGCACATCGTCCACCGGCACGAGAATGCCATCCCGTTCCCGTACAATGGACTCCGGACCGCCACACCGCGTTGCGATGACCGGCTTTCCCGAGGCCAGCGCTTCGATAATGACGACGCCGAATGTTTCATAACGGCTGGAAAGTACGAAGACATGGGCCCTCGAGAGCTCTTCCCGTACCCGCCCACGACTCAACATCCCTAAGAATTGCACCCGATCGGCCACCCCCAGCCGTGCCGCCAGGACTTCCAGGCGTGGGCGCTCGGCACCGTCTCCACCGATCCTGAGCACGACATTCCGATCATTGCCGAAGGCGCGCGCGAATGCGGAGATAAGGTTGTGGAGCGCCTTATTCCCGGTCAGCAACGCGACACTCAGAAACACGAACGGGTCCCCGTCTCTTCGGGGCGTCGGCAGCTCCGTTTCGAGGAATTTCCGGTCGACGACATTGGGCATTTCCTCCCATCGCGCAACGGAGCCACGAAACCCTTGCGCCAACAATCCACAAAGTGAGCGACTGACGGCAAGGCGTCTCGCCGCGGATGCCGAGACCCCCTCCGCCAGCGCGAGCTGCCGCCGGGTCAGGCCCCCCCGCGCGAACACCGAGCAATGCTCGGTAACCACAAAGGGAATGCCAAACCGTTCAGAGATGGATTTCGCCAACACCCCCCCATTCAGCAGCGAATGCGCATGCAGCAGATCCGGTTCGCCGTATCGCATCAGGTAATCCGCGAACAGCTGCATACCATCGTGGAGCCATAACCGGCGATACAGACGCAGACGCGGCATGCGTGGAAACCAGTTTACGCCGTAAAACCGCAGGGTAGGTATCCCCGCGTCCACCTCGGCGGAGACGCCGAACGGTCCCCTGAAAATGCCCTTCCATGCCTTGAGTGGGCGAAGCTGCACCGAGATCACCCCTACCCGGATCCCGTGCTCCCGCAACGCCAGCGCCTGGTCCTGAAAAAAGGACCCCCGAATATCCTCGGAATGCGCGGGATACCAGGAGGGAACAAGGAGCACGTGCATCATCGGGAAAACCGGATCAGCGTCCGTCAACAAGCCTGGTCATCCGTGATGTTATACGTCGCATGGTATGCAGTGATTGCGCGTGGCGGGCCCTTACAATCCGCGGAATTGTCGGTTTGAAGGCAAAATGATAAACCGGGGCCGGCGGCCATTTGCTCATCCTTCTATAGCCAAAGCGGCGGAGCCGATTATTCAGCTCCCTATATCCTTCGGCAGTAGTCGCTTCGACAAATATATTTGGCCTGTGGTCGGATATTGTATTTTCCGCGCCCGTCAGAACGGCCGACTCCATGCCCTCGACATCGATCTTTATAACCGAGACTTCATAGCCTTCATCCCGACCTTCCCGCCATTCTTCGAGGATGGAGTCGAGGGTGGAGACCTCGATTTCATAGCGGCTCCATTTATCGATGAAGGGATCGAGGGTGGACGTTTCCCTCTTCCCGTGACCGTCATGAGACAATACCCTTGCCAGGCCCGCGTTATTTCTTTCTTTATCGGGCACGGCGATGGTCGCCGTACCTTCGGCGTCCCCCACGGCACGGTTATAGATCGTATAATCCTCGATATTTTTTGCAAGGTTTCGCCGCAGAATCGGCAATACTTCGGGATTCGGCTCGATGGCGATCAGATGATCCGAGAGAAAGGAGCGCATGAAGATCGAATGGTTGCCGATATTGGCGCCCACGTCTATCGCCAGCGTTTTATTCTTATTCTTATGCGGGAATTTGACGACCGAGTGCATGTAATCGAGAAGGTCCTTTTCATAAAAAGACCGGGTCATACTGATCGAGTTGAATATATAATCATCCTGGGATACCCCCTCGATATCGAACGAACTCTCCCGGTAAGTGAATTTCATTCCAACCTCGGTTTCATAAGTGGATTTCCCGTTTTTTTCCCTACGGCAATCACGCACCAGCCATCGAGCATTCCCTTTTGAAAGGGTCGCAATAATAAGCAGACAAAGGATCTGATAACCATCCGCGGCGATGAAAGATACAACGGCGGCAAGGTCCCCGCCGGATACAGCTCGACATTTTCGAGTCCGCTTCCGGTCATGATTAAATGTAACTCGAAGTTCGCCAACGGGTTGATATGGCCATATGCGAGATTCTGCTCTTCAAAACACAGAAACTTACCCGTCATCAGAAAGTGTAACCTGGAAAGCCACGAGTTGGTGTTTGGCGTAGTGATTAACACAAATCCACCCTTCTTCGCCAGCCTTATCAATCCCCTTACATAAGCCCAGGGATTCTCGACATGCTCGATTACCTCCACGCCGCACACCATGTCGAATGTCGCTTCATTATCCGCGATAAACCCCTCCAGTTCCTTCTCCTCGTCGAAATTGACGTGAATATAGGTTATGTCGCGTCCCGCAAGGACATAATCATGATCGTTCGTATCGACGGCGGTTACCTTGTAACCCATGTCATGCAACCTGGCCGACAAGGCCCCTTGACCGGCGCCCATGTCGATGATCGAGCCTCCCTTCCTTATTTTCGATTCGATGGACTGGGCGATTTGCTCATGTAGACCGGTATCGGCCCGCATGAGGAGCCCATCATAATACTCGGGCCTTTTTTTCCCGATATACAATTTGCGGTATTTCATGACGGTAGTGTTGTAGTTTTGTGATCTGTGATTTTAAATCCGCAGATTACGCAGATTCTCGCCGATGAAAAAATGCGGTAATCCGTGAAAATCGGCGTAATCTGCGG
>JAIZWN010000393.1 GCA_020443945.1 Candidatus Thiosymbion ectosymbiont of Robbea hypermnestra
ACGCGGCGCTCAAGTAGCCGCCGCGTATCCGATACGGGTACTGGTGCTCTTGGCTAGGCAGGTATATAGGTCCCTAACAAATGGATAAGGGAAAGCAGGGAGAAACGGTATCTGGAATTCCCCGATGACAAGGCGTATTCGAGAACACTTTTCGAGGCGCCCTATGAGTATCTCCGGGTTGAGCGCGACAGGCGTCACGGATTGATGGATATTCCGATTCCGGTGCTCCGTACGGAAACCTAAGGCGCCAAACGATTGTGCTAAGATGGTTTCATTCAGTGTCGTACAACGAAATAACGCTGGGAAGATACGTAATGAATAAAAGCGTTTTTTTGAATATCGGGTTGATTTCGCTGTTGCTTCTGATCGGTGGTTGCGCCTCCACCCCTGGCGGGTATTCCGATCCCAGAGATCCCATGGAGGCCTATAACCGCAAGATGCACGGGTTCAACCAGGCAATCGATAAGGCGATCCTGAAGCCGCTTGCGAAGGGGTACAAGGTGATTACGCCGGAGCCCGTGGACCACGGCATCACCAACTTCTTCAACAACCTCGCGGACATCAGCTCGGCGATCAACAATCTGTTGCAGTTCAAGCTTTCCCGTGCCGGGTCGGACGTGGGGCGCCTGGCTATGAACACCACCATCGGCCTCTTCGGCTTTTTCGATGTAGCCACCAACATGGGATTCCCGAGCTACAAGGAGGATTTCGGCCAGACCTTCGGTTACTGGGGCGACGACTCCAGCCCCTATCTGGTGCTGCCCTTCCTCGGGCCCAGCACCGTACGCGACGCGCTCGGTCTGGGGGGGGAGATCCTCGTCAATCCCCTGGTTCATCTGGATGACGACTATCTTTATGCCGGCGCGACCGTGCTGGATTTCGTCGATACCCGAGCCGATCTTCTGGGCGCCGGAGAGCTCCTGGAGGAGGCGGCTTTCGACCCCTACCTCTTTATCCGGGACGCCTATTTGCAGCGCCGCCGCAATAAAATCTTCGATGGGCACCCCCCGCCGGATCCCGGAATCGAGTAGGGAGCGGCCTGCGTACCCTTCCGAAGAATCCGCCCTGCATCCCGGAACCCCGGAGCGGACGTTTTCCGCCCGGAAAAATTGAAGTTCAGAACCAGGACTCCGGATAGCGGCGATGGGCGCTCAGGTTGTTTATCAACAGCCCGACGCCGAGCAGGATGACCGCGCCCAGGCCCACCGGCGCCAAGGCGAACAGATAACCCAGGGCATGGACCTTCTCGGAGCCGACGACGGCGATCAGGGCCGTTGCCCCGCCTGGCGGGTGCAGGGTTCGGGTCAGGTGCATGAGCGCGATCGCGCTGGCCACGGCGGCGGCCTCCGCCAGACCGGGGAGGGGCGGAAGCGCCTGGTAGCAGAGGACGCCGACCAAGGCCGAGAGCAGATGTCCGCCGATCAGGTTGCGGGGCTGGGCCAGGGGGCTTTGGGGCGCCCCGTAGATGAGCACGGCGGAGGCCCCGAACGAGCCGATCAGAAAAAGCCGATCGGCCCCCGCGAGCAGAGACTGCCCGAGCAAGGCGATCGCGCCGATACCCAGGAAGGCCCCGAGCCAGGACCAGAGTATCTCGGTGACCGCCACGCGCGGCGGACGACCGCGGGGGGCGCCCCGCATCTTGCGCAGGTACCGCCCCGGTCCCGTGGTGGTGCGGGTGTGTTCGGGTGTCGTTTCCGCCGGTGTCATGAGCGATGCCTCGGGTAAGTTTCCGGTTGTCTTTCTCGTAGGGGATCCATTCGATTCCAGCACCCTATTTCGCCTTAGAGGCTGTCTAAAAACCAACCCATTGATTTTGCTTGGTATGGAGTCATTGATTCCCCCTCTCCCTGCCACCCCTCTCCCGCCAGGGGCGAGGGG
>JAIZWN010000394.1 GCA_020443945.1 Candidatus Thiosymbion ectosymbiont of Robbea hypermnestra
ACGCGGCGCTCAAGTAGCCGCCGCGTATCCGATACGGGTACTGGTGCTCTTGGCTAGGCAGGTATATAGGTCCCTAATTTTTCAAGTGATCAGGTGTCTCCCTGAGTCACGTCGAACATCACACGGAATTCACCCACTACCGAGGCTGTGAAAAAAAACCCGCTTGCGGTAAATCGGCAAGCGGGTTCAATAATCACCACCAGAGGAGGATAGGTGGACGATGTCACCGATGGACGGAGCCGCCGCAGGATACTGCTCAGTGCCCGCAACCACCCACCGACGGGACCATTGAATCGCGTGACCGCTTCGCCGGCACTGACAATTGTCAATCCGCCGGTCGATTTTTACGCCTGTCCACCGCTCCGCGGGCACTACCCCCGACGAATCCCCTGGATCGCACAGGCAAGGGTTAGGGTTACGGCGGGAGATCCATTGGGAAGGCGGCGGCCCCCGCCAGCCACACCCCGGCACACACTGCCACCGCTACGGCTGCTCCCTTCCGGGCCTGACCGGGTTTACGGCTTCGCGTTGCGAGGGGACCGACGAGGGCCACCATAAAGAAAGCCCCGTGCAAGCCGGGGCTCGACTGGAAAAAAACCGAGCCGGCACCTTAGCAAAGCGGGATTGCGAAGACAAGGCCTCCAACAGGGGGTTATACCCTCCCGTACTCGGCTCGTCCCGCGAGCCAGCGATCGATCAGGGGGCGCACATGTCCCGGATGGCGGTCGAGGAGGATGTCCGCGGTCTGCTGGGCCGCGGGCAGCAGATCCTCGTCGCCCGCCGGATCGGCGATGCGAAACTGCATCTCCCCGGTCTGCTTGGTTCCCAGGACCTCCCCGGGCCCACGCAGCTTCAGGTCCTTGCGGGCGATCTCGAAGCCGTCGGTGCTCTCGCGCAGGATCGCCAGTCGCGCTCGCGCCTGCCGGGACAGGGGGGCGTGGTAGAGCATCACGCAATGGCTCTGGACCGCCCCGCGTCCTACCCGACCGCGGAGCTGGTGGAGCTGCGCCAGCCCGAGTCGCTCCGGGTTCTCGATAATCATCAGGCTGGCGTTGGGCACGTCCACCCCGACCTCGATCACGGTGGTCGCTACCAGCAGGTCCAGAGCGCCGGCGGCGAAATCCGCCATCACGGGCTCGCGTTCGGCCGCCTTCAGGCGACCGTGGACCAGGCCCACGCGCAGGTCGGGCAGGGCTTCGGCCAGGGCCTTGGCGGTATCCTCGGCGGCCTGGCATTGGAGGGCCTCGGACTCGTCGATGAGGGTGCAGACCCAATAGGCCTGACGCCCCTGGGCGCAGGCCTCCCGCACCCGGTCGATCACCTCCGCGCGCCGGTTGTCGGGAACGGCGACCGTGGTTACCGGGGTGCGCCCCGGCGGCAGCTCGTCAATCACCGAGAGATCCAGGTCCGCGTACAGGGTCATGGCCAGGGAGCGGGGGATGGGGGTGGCAGTCATGATGAGCTGGTGGGGCACCTGTGCCTGCCGGGCCCCCTTTTCCTTCAGCTGCATCCGCTGATGGACGCCGAATCGGTGCTGCTCGTCGACGATGACCAGTCCTAAGTCCCGGAAGCGGACATCCTCCTGGAACAGGGCGTGGGTCCCTATCAGCACCGGGGCCTCGCCCGCCGCGATGCGCGCCACCAGTTCGGCCCGCTCCCGCCCCTTGTGGCGACCGGTCAGCCACAGGGGGTCCAGCCCCAGGGGTTGCAGCCAAGTACGCAGGTTACGCAGGTGCTGTTCGGACAGGAGCTCGGTGGGCGCCATTAGGGCCACCTGGCGACCGGATTCCACGGCCTGCAGGGACGCCAAGGCCGCGACCACCGTCTTGCCCGAGCCCACATCCCCTTGCAGCAGACGCAGCATGGGGCGCGGTTGCCGCAGGTCCGCCGCGATTTCCTCCGCTACCCGGCGCTGGGCGGCGGTCAGCGCGAAGGGCAGGCCGGCCAGCAGCCGGGCGCGCAGGCTCTGGTCTCCGCCCAGGATCGGCGCCTGAATCCGCTTCTGGTGGTGTCGGAGGCGACGCAGGCCGAGCTGATGGGCCACCAGCTCGTCGAACGCCAGTCGGCGCAGGGCGGGATGGCGGCGATCACACAGGTCCCCCAGGGGGATCGAGTTGGGGGGGCGGTGGAGCAAACGCAGGGCCGCGGCCAGAGACGGAAACCCGAATCGCTGCAAGATTTCCTCCGGCAACCACTCGTCTGGCACGGCGGCGTCTTGCTCCAGCAGCGCCAGGGCCTGCTCCGTGAGCATCAGCCAGGAGGATTGCTGCAACCCCTCGGTAGTCGGGTAGACGGGGGTCAGGGTGTCTTCCAGGGACGGCAGCTCGTCGCCATCGCAAGACCGGTATTCCGGATGCACCATCTCCAGGGACTGCGGACCATGGCGGACCTCCCCGAAGCAACGCAACCGGGTCCCCGGCTTCAGGGCGGCGATCTGATTGCCGGAGAAGTGAAAGAAGCGCAACAGGACCCCGGCCTGACCCGAGGCGTCCGCCAGCCAGACCTTGAGGGAGCGGCGGCGACCGTAACCGATGCCGGCATCCGCGACCTCCCCTTCCACCAGGGCCTCGGTGCCAGGTCTCAGGGCGGCGAGCGGTACCAGCCGGGTGCGGTCCTGATAGCGTAGCGGCAGATGGAACAGCAGGTCCTGCACCGAGGCGACGCCAACCTTGGCGAGCCGCTCCGCGACCTTCGGACCCACGCCGCGAAGCCCGCTCACGGACACCCGGCTCAGTGCCTGGGTCTTCCCGTTTTCCAAGTTCCTTCCGATCGGCTAAGGATGTAGGCCGGTGGTGCACCCCGGCGCGCTAGTTGGTATCCAGCCCCATGTAATCCCAGACCTGGCGCCCGATGCCGGCTTCTTCGGGAGGGGGCTCGTCGTCCAGCAGGCGACCGGCCCGCCGGTTCAAAGTCAACACCCGTTCGGCGTCGGCCGCGAGTTGCTCTTCGCCGAGCCGCTGGTAGGCCTCGATCAGGATCTCCAGGGCGTCCTTTACGGCGCTGGTGCGTTGGTAGTGCTTCAGAACGTACCGACAACGGTTGGCCGCCGCCACATAGGCCTGACGTTTCATGTAGTAACGGGCGACATGGACCTCGTTTTTCGCCAGGTTATTGCGGAGAAAGACCATGCGCTGGCGGGCATCGGGGGCATATTTGCTCTCTGGAAACAAGTGCACGAGCGCGGCGAAATCCTGGAAGGCGTCCAGGGCGGAACCCGGATCGCGCTGGGACGGGTCGGTCGGGAGATAGCGGTCGAAGAAGCCGGCACTGCGGTTGTAGTTGATGATGCCCTTGAGGTAGTAGGCATAGTCCACATAGGGGTTCTTCGGGTACAGCTTGATGAAACGGTCGGCCGCGGCCAGGGCCGACTCGAATTCCCCGGCCCGATAATAGGCGTAGGCCACATCGAGCTGGGACTGGGTGGCATAGCGCCCGAACGGATACCGGGCCTCCAGCTTCTCGTAATAGTCGATGGCCTGTTGGTAGCCGCCCGCGGCAAGCGCTTCGGATGCCTCCGAATAGAGCTTGGTCACGCTCCAGTCCTTGGTTCTGTCCTCCGGGCTTTTCAGCCAACCGCAGGCCGTAAGGGTGAGCGCGAGCAGGCAGACGAGGATCGCTGAGAGTCGGATCATGCGGCGGCCGATTCAGGGAAAGTCGTTGAATTATACCGGAATACCGGCTCTCGGGAGGATTGCTCCTCTCGGCGCTGCACGGACCTGGCACCTCGTTTCGATCGATTTCGCGGAACCCGTGGACGAAGGGGTCGAGACCCTTTTTTATCCACAGATTACGCAGATTCTCGCCGATTGTTGTGTCTTTAATCCGTGCGAATCCGCGCAATCCGCGGATAAAAAGTAGCTCGGAACCTGGAACGGGGATGCTCAGTGCAGAACCTCGTCGAGACGGTCGGCGGTAAGGACCCGCTCGGACCATTTCAGCAGGGTAGGCTCGTTGGCCTGCTCGATACGTTGTTGTACCCCGTCCGGTAATTCACCGAACTTCAGGCGCAGC
>JAIZWN010000395.1 GCA_020443945.1 Candidatus Thiosymbion ectosymbiont of Robbea hypermnestra
TTAGGGACCTATATACCTGCCTAGCCAAGAGCACCAGTACCCGTATCGGATACGCGGCGGCTACTTGAGCGCCGCGTGTGCCAGCGCCGAATCCAAGGCGCGTAGGGCATCCGCGAACCGGGACACCACATCCGAGGTGCCGGTCGGATGGATAACCCGCCGCTGGCCCGTGATCTGCTTCCCCCGCATGGCCCGGATTTCCTGGGCGGCGGATAGCCGCTCGATCTCGCCGAACGCGGTTCGCCCGATCAGCCAGGCATCCCGGATGCGAACGATGGTCTCCTCGTTGAGAGTGCGAGTAGAATCGCCGTTAGCCATCGCCTACCTCCCGTCAGGTGGGTTGTGGTCAGGGACCCGATGCGACTGACTCTCGCGTCGGGTCCCGCTTCGTTTGGGGGACGGCCCCCGTTCAGATTTCAGTCCGCGTCTTCGAGGTTTTTCCTTGGTTAATCACGTTGGGCAAGCATTACTCTGGTGTTGGCAATTCTTTGTTCGGTAGTGCTGTGATCTATAGGATGATAGGACAGGCAAAGCCTAGCGTGGTCTCGCGCCCCATCCTACAGATTTT
>JAIZWN010000396.1 GCA_020443945.1 Candidatus Thiosymbion ectosymbiont of Robbea hypermnestra
TCGCGCAACGACGCAGATGGCCGTTTCTCGTCGCGCCCGCAGGGAGCCCCCCAAACGCGCCAAGGCGAGGTTACACAATTCAGGCTCTTCCTGCAGGCTGCTCCTTGGCGCGTTTGGAGGGGCTCTGAGGGTGTAAAATAAGGTGAAACGGGGCACTAGAGGCGCTCCTGTAGTCTTGCCGGGCGGCATCCGACCTCGATAGAAACATAAAGAGGCTGTCTAAAAACCAACCCATCGATTTTGCTTGGTATGGAGTCATTAACCGTATCGAAGCGTACAACAGGGGCCTGACCTCCCTCACGGGATGGCCGCAGCTGCCTGAGCTGAAGTCCTTGGATCTCAGGCATACGGGCATCGAGGATATTCGCGGGCTCGACCACATCTGTCCCAACCTGACCACCTTGGATATCCGGAGTACCCAGGTCCGGTCACTGGAGGGCCTGCCGGCCTCGGTCACGACCCTCTACGTCGGGGATCGAACCTCATACAAGCGCCCCGAAGATCAATAGAGGGTGGTATCCCCAAGCGCGTCGGTCGGGGCGAGGGACGAACCCCGACGAAAAAACCGGAAGCCGACGGCCGATAAGGCCAGGGCTTAGAGTCTGTCCAGAAACTAAGATAGTGGTTAAATTCATAGTGGCATGGTTGTGCGACTTAACGATTCGATCCCCACTGCTTTTGCCATCCCCGGCGCCGGCAGGTTCCGGCACTCCCTGCCGGAATGACGGGGTAGGGGTCGGCAGACTTCATCACTTAAAATTTAGCCACTACCGACTGCCATGAAGTGGGGTACGAGTGCCGGGCCTGAAATACTGCACGCCCGGGCGCGTCTGCTCGGGCGTATCCGGGATTTCTTCGCCACCCTCGGCGTCCTGGAGGTGGAGACCCCCATCGCCTCCCAGGCCGCCGCCAGCGATCCCGCCCTCGCCAGCCTGCGTACCCGTTGGTCCGGCGCGGATGCACGGCCGCAAACCCTCTATCTCCAGACCTCCCCCGAGCTGCCCATGAAGCGCCTCCTGGCGGCGGGCAGCGGACCCATCTTCCAGCTCTGCAAGGTATTCCGGGACGGCGAGCGCGGGCGCCTGCATCATCCCGAGTTCAGCCTGCTGGAATGGTACCGCCCACACCTGGGATACCGGGCCCTGATGGCAGAGGTCGCGGACCTGGTGCGCCATGCCCTGGCTCGGCCCGACCTCGCGGTCCGGTACATCGCCTACCGGGAGCTGTTCCGAACCCACCTGGGGTTCGACCCCCTGCATGTGGATGAAGAAACCCTGCGGCAGGCCGCCGCCGTCATCCCCGGCTGTCACCAGCTGGACCTCGACCGCGACAGCCAGCTCGATCTCCTGCTCACCCATCGGATCGAGCCACGGCTGGAACCGGACCGGATGACCTTCGTATACGACTATCCGCCGAGCCAGGCCGCCCTGGCCCGCATCCGACCGGACGCGGAGCCGGTAGCGGAACGCTTCGAGCTCCATCTGGGGGGGATGGAGCTGGCCAACGGCTTCCAGGAACTCACGGACCCCGACGAGCAACGCCGGCGCTTCGAGGCCGAGCGGCAAGAGCGCTCCGCGCGGGGATTGGAACAGCATCCCATGGACGAGCGGTTCCTTGCCGCCCTGGCGGCGGGCATGCCCGAGACAGCCGGGGTCGCCCTGGGAGTGGACCGCTTGCTCATGATCGCCACCGGCCGTACCCACATCGACCAAGTGCTGGCGTTTCCGGTAGAGCGGGCCTAGTACCTGACCCCTTTCCCTTATTGCAAGATTCTAATAGGACAGGATTTTCAGGATTGACAGGATTCTTTAATTTGGGGACCTTGAAGAATTGCTGCCGTGCAATCTTTCAAGGTCCCCATTTTGTTGTTCTGCGCTTGCGCCATAGGGTGACACGCATTAGGGAGCGTTCTCAATTCTCACACAAAGACACCAAGCCACAAAGGGATCGTGGGTCATGGGTAAGGCGCCTGTTGGCCGTCA
>JAIZWN010000397.1 GCA_020443945.1 Candidatus Thiosymbion ectosymbiont of Robbea hypermnestra
GCAGATTCCGGCAATCCCTGCCGGAATGACGGGGTAGGGGTCGGCAGACTTCATCACTTAAAATTTAGCCACTACCCCTACCGGTTCCCTCATTCGCATCACTGCCGAACCTGCACATAGGGCCCGGGAATCACAAAGAATCTGCCGGTGCTATCCGGTGGCATATGGATGCTCAGACCATAGAGACCGGGTGGACCCACGAGCTCCAGCCTTCCTTCGGCAAATCCGCCGCGGTTCGTGAGCCTGCCGGGTTTGCCCTTCGTTACCGCCTGGTCGGTCCGTAGATCGGTCTGGACGATCGTGGTCGGCAAGGGTTGTCCGGGTCCGGCGATCAGGCGCAGGGAGAGGGAGGCGCCGGCCGTGACCTCTTCCGGGATCGGTGTCTCGGCATAGGCATAAACCTGGGAGAGGAGCTGGGTGCACTTGCGTATCCTGTTGGGTTGCCTGTGCGTATCGGGGCCATCCCAGCAGCCGACGCCCAGGTGGGTATTCTCCCCAAAGAGGATATTGCGACGATGGCCCAGGCTATTCATCCACCGGGTATTGAATTGGCTCGCAAGCTCGGGTGTCGGGATCGGAGTGGAGCTGGACAGGGCGACATTCTCCCTCGTCAGTCCGAACAGGGTACGATGGAGCATGGCGACGCGCTGGGCCGGACCCTCGCCGTCCGGCGACACATGGGCATGATAGTCCCGATCCACCATATCCTTGCTGTGGCGCGTCGCGATCTCCGCGAGCTTCGGGTCTTCCGCCAGTTCGCCGAGCTGTCGCCCGGTGCGTTCCTTGTTCGTGAGGGTGAAGATGCCGGTGTTCAGGTCCGCCATGTCGGGCGAGCCGGCGATCGGGGTCGTCCAGCGTGGCGGCGTTTGTGGAGCGCTGAGACTCGATGGAACGGGCGGGGGCTTGATTTGTGTCACTGGCGGTGGAGAAATCAAGGCCGAATCCGGGCGAGGTTGTCCGGTATCTACCTGCGGTCGAGAGATGCCGAGGGTGTAGTGCAGGAACATGAGCACCGGCGGCCGCATCAGGTAGAAAACCACCAACACACCGAGCAGCAAGAGCATCAAGCCGAACAGGTCGGAGTGCTTTCTCGAGTCTGTTTCAGTCATCGTAAGGGGTTCCTGCAAGGTCATGACAAATACCACTTAAATTCCGTGAGACCGGCATGGAAGCATAGTTATAGTACATTATCGCCGGATAAGGAGTGAAGGCATACGGAAAGCGGGAAGACCTGCTTGTAGAGTGAACGGATGGATTTCTTCCTGTACCCGCGGGGCGGATGAATGAATGCGGAATGATAGGCATCTCCAGTCATTTATCCTGCCGGGGTACTGGGTTTGTCGCTGTTGCGTCTCTCTTTGGGGGAACGTGAAGTATCGCTTCTTTGTCCTTTGGTAAGCTGCCTGGAAGGATGCGCCTGACCCC
Source organism: Candidatus Thiosymbion ectosymbiont of Robbea hypermnestra (assembly GCA_020443945.1). Lineage (GTDB taxonomy): Bacteria > Pseudomonadota > Gammaproteobacteria > Chromatiales > Chromatiaceae > Thiosymbion > Thiosymbion ectosymbiont_B. The sequence goes on from JAIZWN010000397.1 coordinate 1,426, forward strand.
GAACCAGATTGCCGCGATCCGACGAGCCGCGGAGGAGACCTTCGGCGAAGGTTCCCAGGTCTGGCTCTTCGGCTCGCGCGTGGACGACCGTCGTCGCGGAGGCGATATCGACCTCTTGGTGCGGCCCGCGCGGGTTGGGGGTGCCCCGGATCTCAGGCGCAAGATCCGTTTCCTGGGCAAGCTGGAACGGTCGCTGGGGGAACGCAAGATCGATGTCGTCATCGAGTCCCTGGACGATCACCGCCCCATCGTCCAGTCGGCACGGGAAACCGGGGTGAGGTTATGAAGGCTACCGCGGAGATGCTCGCCCTCGAACAGATCCTGACCCTCTGTCGGGGGCATGACGAGGCATTGAACGATGCCTTGGTCGACCTTTCCCGGCGCGAGCTGAATGCCCGGGCGCTCGATTGTCTGAGCAAGGAGGATCGGCGTCTGTTGGACCAGTTTGCTTATCGGTATACGCGCCTGCAGGATGACATGGGGGCGCGGCTGATTCCCGCGCTACTCGGCGCCTTAGGCGAGGATGTGGCCGCCATGTCCGCCCTCGATCGTCTCGACCGTTTGGAGCAGCTGGCCTGGCTGTCTTCGGCCGATGAGTGGTCGGAGCTGCGGCGTATCCGCAACGAGTTCACCCACGGCTACCCGGAAACCTCGCGGGAGAGATACGAAAGGCTGCAATTGGCCATCCTCTCGGCAAGCCGGTTGCGGGAAATCCTGGGAGTCCTGACGGATAAGATCGGCCGCAGGTTCGATCTGTAGGGGACCTTGAAAAATTCAGGGTCCCTTATGGCCGCCGGGTAGTGTCTTAGATTTGTGGTTTCCGGGATTTGGCGTAGAGACCTCCCCTCACCACCCATTCGTTTTCGAGTCGCTGTTCGGGCACCTGGCTATCGGCAAGACTCCCACCGCCGGGCACAACCGATACCTGGTGCTGAAATGGGATTTTTCCGAGGTCAGTCCGCTGGGCGACGGCGAGGAGATCAATTCGTCGCCTCGTTACTCTACTACTTCGGTATCCTGACTCTGGGCGGCATGACCCCCTTCGGCGAGCTTCGGCTCACCATTCCCAACCTGGTCATCCGCAGGCTCTACGCCGAGACTATCCGGGAGCTGCTGTTGCCGGAAGGTCGGGAGATCGACCTGGCGCGCCGGGCCGCCGAGGCCCTGTACCAGCGCGGCGAGCTAGTACCCCGTTTCACCTTATTTTTCGCTCTCAGCGCGGCGAGAAGCGGCCAGATGCGAGGCGCGTGAGCGCAGGAA
>JAIZWN010000398.1 GCA_020443945.1 Candidatus Thiosymbion ectosymbiont of Robbea hypermnestra
GCAGATTCCGGCAATCCCTGCCGGAATGACGGGGTAGGGGTCGGCAGACTTCATCACTTAAAATTTAGCCACTACCCACGCGGGTGTACGCCATGAATCGAGTTGGAGACAATGCCCGTGACGGCGAGCGGCGATTGACCCGGCTCTACCGTTCCCTGGGGCCGGCGGATCGGGACACCCTGCTCGCCTTCGGTGAATTTCTGGCCGCGCGGGGCGGGGCGCCCGCGCAAGAGACGCCACACCCCCTGGAGCCGGAACCCCTGCCGCGGCCGCGGGAAGAAAGCGTGGTCGCCGCCATCAAACGGCTCTCGCGCCAATATCACATGCTCGACCGTAGCGCCATGCTCAACGATACCTCCGCCCTGATGGGCGCCCACGTCCTCCAGGGGCGCCCGGCAAGCGAGGTGATCGACGAGCTGGAGGCGCTCTTTGCCCGCTACTACGCCGCATATCGGGAACAAACGGCGCCCCCCCCCGGCTGACCTCCTTGCCATGCAAGTCCTCACCGACTGGTTCCGCCGCTACTTCTCCGACCCCCAGATCGTCTCCCTGGCGATCCTGCTGCTGGTCGGATTCGCCATCGTCCTCACCATGGGCCACATGTTGGGCCCGGTGCTGGCCAGCATCGTCATCGCTTACCTCCTCGACGGCCTGGTCTCCTTCCTCCAGCGGTACGGCTGGGGCCGCCTGGCGAGCGTAGCCGTCGTCTACAGCCTCTTCCTCCTCTTCGTCGGCCTGGTCCTGTTCGGCATCATGCCCCTGGTCTCCCGCCAGGTGACGGACCTGGTGCAGCAGCTGCCGCTCATGATCGCCGCGGGACAAAAGGTCGTCCTGGGCCTGCCGGAACGGTACCCGGACATCATCTCCACCCGACAGGTCCAGGAAGCGATCGGCACCCTGCACGCCGAAATCGCCACCTTCGGCCAACAGGTCGTCTCCTGGTCCCTCGCCTCCGTAGTGGGCTTCATCACCCTCCTGATCTACGTGATCCTGGTGCCCTTCCTGGTCTTCTTCTTCCTCAAAGATCGGGACCTCATCCTCGCCTGGTTCAAGCGCTATCTGCCCAAACATCGCCGCATCGCCGGCACCGTGTGGCGAAACGTAGACCTGCAGATCTCCAAATACGTGCGCGGCAAATTCTGGGAAATCCTCATCGTCTGGGCCGTGAGCTACCTCACCTTCTCCGCCTTCGGGCTCAAATACGCCCTCCTGCTCAGCCTGTTGGTAGGCCTGTCGGTCATCATCCCCTACATCGGCGCCTCCGTAGTCACCCTGCCGGTCCTTTTGATCGCCTGGTTCCAATGGGGCTGGACCTCCCAATTCATCTGGCTGGGCGGGGCCTACCTCCTCATCCAGGCCCTGGACGGCAACATCCTGGTGCCCCTGCTTTTCTCGGAAGTCGTCGACCTGCACCCGGTCGCCATCATCGTCGCCATCCTCGTCTTCGGCGGGCTCTGGGGATTCTGGGGCGTCTTCTTCGCCATCCCCCTGGCGACCCTGGTGCAGGCCGTCCTCATTGCCTGGCCCCGCCATACCCCGCCCGATTTCGAGCCACAACAACACGCGGAGTAAAGACCCTGTTTTTTGCCGCAAATGAACGCGAATCAACGCAAATCGGTCGAAATTGGCCCGCCATCATCGACAATTCCTGATCTATTTGCGTCCATTTGCGGCTAAACCTTCCCTGAAAATCCTGCTCGATGGGCTGGCGTGTGGGAGCCGGAGAGGACGCGGCGCCGGGTCGGGATCGATAGGCGCCCGTCCCGTTTTCAGGGGGCCTTGTGGGCAACCTCCGCCAGCAGTTCCCGGTAAACCGCCAGGTTGCCTTCCACCATGGCGTCGAGGGAAAACTCCCGGCGCATCAGCTCCTTGCCGGCCGCCCCCATCCGCCGGGTGAGTCCTCGATCGCGCAGCAAGGTTGCCACCGCCGTACCGAGCGCCCGGCTATCCCCGGGCGGCGCCAAGAGACCATTGTAGCCGTGGCGGACGGCCTCCGGGATACCGCCGACCCGGCTGGCGACGATGGGCACGCCGGCGCTTGCCGCCTGGAGCAGGGAGACCCCCAACCCCTCCAGGGTGGCGGGGTGGACCAGCAGCTCCAGGCAGGGCAGCAGGTCCGGCAGGTCGTCCCGAAACCCGACGAACCGCACATGATCCGTGAGTCCCGCGCCGGCAACGCGCCGGCGCAGGTCCTGCTCCAGGGGCCCCTGTCCGAAGATGAGGACCCGCAGGTGTGGAAATTCCCCGATCAGGGGCGGGAGGGCCTCGATCAGAAAGCGGTGTCCCTTGCGTTCGATCAGCTGGGCCACGCTGCCGATCGGACGGGTCCGCGCGGGGATGCCCAGCGCATGGGTCAGCCGCTCCCGGTTGCAGGGGCGATCGAAGCGTTCCCGATCCACCGCGCTACGCACCAGGCGCAGCTTTTCCGCGGGCAGGCCGGCGGCGAGCAACACCTGGCCGATGCCTTCCGAGATGGCGATCACCCGATCATGCAGGCGGTACTTGAGGGCCACTATCCAGCGGGGCTCCGGATTGTCCACCCGGCGGGAGTGGACGACCGGCACGCCGGCCAGGCGGCAGGCGATGCCGCCCATCACGTCGGCCCCGATACGGCTGTGGAGATGCACTAGCTCCGGGCGGTGCTTGCGAAGATGGCGGTGGAGCCAGGGAATGAGCCGCGGATCCAGATCCCCGCCCATGACCATGGGAGAGACCTCGGCGCAGGCCGCCGCCGCCCGCGCCAACTCACTGCCCGCGGGACAAATGAGGGCATTGTCGTGACCGCGCTCCGCCAGCCCCTGCATCAGATAGAGGGCCTGCAGGGCGCCCCCGTAGAGGTTGCGGCCCGCCTCGATATGCAGAATCTTCAAACCCTTGGTCCCGGCAGGTCCCTGGCCGCGTTCAGTACCTCGTCCACCTGGATGGACCCCATGCAGGTAAAGGCGCCGTCACAGGTGGGCCGGCGTTTGCAGGGGGAGCAATCCAACCGATGATACAGCACCCGGGCATTGGCGCGGGTGGTCTCCAGGTAGGGGCGGGTGGACCCGAACAACAGCAGACTCGGCCGGTCGAAGGCGATACCCATGTGGCTGAGGCCCGTGTCGACGCCCACCAGCAGGCGGCTCCGGTCGATCAGGGCCGCCGCTTGCAACAGGGTCGTCTTGCCTGCGAGAACGAGCGGTCTCCCGGCGGCAAGATCACGGATCCGCCCCGCGGCCGCGCGGTCGCCGGGTCCCCCGAGCACGACGACCGGTAACGCCAGCTCGGCATGCAATCGCTCCGCGAGCTCGGCCCAACGCGGAGCGAACCAGTGCTTCTGCGGTCGGGTCGTGAAGGGGCAGAGTACCGCGAATCCGCGGCTCAATCCCTGGTTGGCGATCAGATTTCGGGCGAAATCGGCCGCCTCCGGCCCATAGTGGACGGCCATGGAAAAATCCTGGGCGGGCAGTCCCAGCGTCCGGGCCAGAAAGAGGTACTCCGAGCCGATGCGCGCGGGCTCTCCGCCACGAGGCAGGACGCGGGTCATGAGCCACCGGCTGCCCTCGCGGGAGCCCAGGCCGATCCGCTCCCGGGCCCCGGAAAGGCGCGTCACAAGTCCGCTCTTGAGCAATCCCTGCAGGTCCAGGGCCAGATCGAACCGGCGCGCGCGCAGGTGCTCTCGAAAGGCCCCGAGCGAACGCGCGAGCGCCCCGAAGCGGCGTTGGCGCCAGAGCGCGCGCCACTCGTGAATGGGCCAGACGATGACCTCGTCCAGGTCCGGATGCCGTTCCAGAAGGGCGCGGTATTCCGGTTGCACCAGCCAGGCGATGTGCGCCCGAGGACAGGCGCGGCGGAGGGTCGCGATCAGGGGCGAAGCGAAAACGATGTCGCCGATGGCGCTCATACGAACCAGCAGAATGCGCGTATCGGGCCTCATCTGGCGTCCCCCGGCGAGCTGCCGGCAAAGGTGAAATGGGGTACTGGAAAAACCCTTGACAAGTAATTTGGTATTTAAGAAAATACCGATGTACTGAATCAAGACACGGCGTTTCAGTGCACTCTTCCATCCTCCTTTGGTGGTAACCTTGAGCGCGACCTTCCCCGTCGCGCTTTTTTTATGGGCGGATCGATTCAACCGACGAGCGCAACCACCGCCCCGGTGAGAAAACAGGCCAGATTGCCCGCGAGCAGGGATTTGGGACCCAGCGCGAAGATGTCCGCGCGCCGCTCCGGCACCATGACCCCGAGCCCACCGAGCAGGATCCCGAGACTCCCCAGGTTGGCGAAGCCGCAGAGCGCATAGGTCAGGATCAGGCGGCTATGGGAGGACAGAGCCTCCGCGGGCAGGGCGGCCAGATTCAGATAGGCGATGAGCTCGTTGAGTACGATCTTGGTGCCCATCAGCTCGCCGGCCGTCAGGGCCTCGCTCCAGGGAATGCCGAGCAGCCAGGCGACGGGGGCCATGGCCCAGCCGAGCAGCCGTTGCAGGCTGAGTGCCTCCCCGCCGACCGCGGGTAAGAGCGCGAAGAGCTGATTGACCAGACTCACCAGCGCGACGGCGATTACCAGGGTCGCGGCGACGCTGACTACCAACTTTACGCCGTCGAAGGTCCCGCTCATGATGGCGTCGACGCTGCCCGTGAAGTTACCGCCCTGAACGGATATGCCGGCGGCCGTCTCCTTGTCCACGCCCGGCACCAGGAGGGCGGCAATCGCAATCGCGGCGGGGGCGCTGATCAGGGAGGCGGTCATGAGATTACCGGCGGCATCCGGCACCACGGTGGCCAGGATGGTGGCGTAAAGCACGAACATATTGCCCGCGATGGTCGCCATGCCCGCGGTCATGACCATGAACAGCCCGGCCCGGCTCATATCCCGCAGATAGGGCCGGATCAGCAAAGGCGCCTCGGTCATGCCGACGAAAACGTTGGCGGCCGCCGAGACGCCGACCGCGCCACCGACATTGAGCACCTTCCGCAACCCCCAGGCAAAGCCGCGCACGATCAGCGGCAGTATCCGCCACTGGAACAGCAGGGCGCTCAGCGCGCTGACGAGCAGGATCAGGGGCAACCCCTGAAGCGCGAGGATAAAGGCATTCTCCGGGTAGGCGGTTTCGAACGGCGCACCGCCGCCGCCCAGATAACCGAATACGAACGAGGTGCCTTCCCGGGTCGCCGATTGCACGGCCAGCACGGCGCCGTTCAGCGCCTCGAAGGCATTCTCCAGGGGCTCGAATCGCAGCAACACGCCGGCCAGGATCAGCTGGAGCAGGAGGCCCCCCGTCACCAGCCGCCAGGAGACGGAACCGCGGTTTTCGCTCCAGGCCCAGGTCAGGCCGAGCAGGATTGCGATGCCGAGGATTGCTTGCCATGCCATTTTCGGTTGTCCTGATTCAGAGGTTGTTAGCCCCTCTCCCGGAGAGGATATCGCAACAGCCCATCCCTCTCCTGGCTTACTCCGCTCAGTGATGGGTTTCGGCGCGGTTGAGATGATTGGCCTACCCAAAGCTCGTTGGCGCGCCTCTACCCATCCTACCGCTCCTGATTTGCGGCCCAGGAGAGGCAAAGTGACGTTTTTTTGATTCCCCTCTCCCCACACCTGGCGAGGCTTTGCCTCAGACCGACGAGTGCTCAACGCGAGCTGCGTCGCAACACTCCAATCGGACAGGATTTACAGGATTACACAGGATTGACAGGATTTTTGTCGTTGCTGAATGTTCTACGCCCGATCACGCCCTGACCGAACCAACAAGCGCCCTTCACAACAAAAAAATCCTGTTCATCCTGAACATCCTGTGAATCCTGTACGATTAGCTGGCGAGACGAGACTTCGCCTGGAGCCCATGAGG
>JAIZWN010000399.1 GCA_020443945.1 Candidatus Thiosymbion ectosymbiont of Robbea hypermnestra
GCCGGAATGACGCGGTGGGGGCTGAACGGTTACGGAATCGTGGCTTTGGCTAGCTATGTATATAGGTCCCTAAATTTACCACTACCGTATTTCTACCACTCCTGCACTCGCTATGACAGCAAGGGATGTGTAGCTCGGCGTTCAGAGCCCTCCTGAGGCCTCCACTCCTATGTTGCGACACCCTCTTGGCGGGAAGGTATCGCAAAAGGGGAGGGCGCGCCATAGGCCGTCGGCTCGCTTGCGGGCCAAGAGCCCGCGTAGGGTGAGATTGCCTCGACAGGGGCGACGAACCCCAACGGCTTTGGGTTGACCGGGCGATTTGCTGGGATTCGCAAGCTCACCCCAGCCTACTGTGGTCCGTGCCCACCCAGCCGGCAAGATGCCGGCGGTCCCGGAGAGATGAAAAAGGCGTGTTTCTGCGATCAGCGTGCAACGAGCAAAGTTGCCGTCCCTGGACGACGGCAGATTCCGGGGTCCCACCCGGAATGACGGTGAGGTGCTGGGCTTTTGTTCTTCACGGACCCGATACGCTGTGGATCAAACCAACCACACGACACTGTTTCGCCGGCATACACCAAACGATCAAGCCATCATTCCGGCATCGCCCTGGTTTTTTTCCATCAGGCCTCGACCGCCGGGGCGTTCTGGAATAAGCCACCCCCGGTGTGGCAGTTGCGGCCAAGCAGGAGTGGGCCGTGCTGGCTGGCTACGAAGGACAGACGCAGGTGGGCCGATAATCCGCCACGGGGTCCTTCGGTCGAGTCGATCACTTCGATTGTCGGTTCGGGAAACCCGCGCCGGTGAGTCTCCCGAAGTAGGTCTTGCTTCAGGGCATCTGTCACGCTCGCGCGTTTGGCATGCCGCGTGGGATGAAACTCGGTGACGCTTTCCCAGCATTTCGCGGGGGCGAACAGCGGGTCGCTCTCGGGATCGATCGAATCCGGGAGGAGCTTGAGCAAACCAGCGGTTCCCGCCCGTAGCTCGGAGAATCCATCCAACGCCGCGTCTAGGGTTTTGATGGCATTGCGCTCTTTACTCGTGGCTTGGCGGTTCTGGAGCCGATGGGGGGCGACGATCAGCAGCCGGTTACGTGGCAGGTCGGCAATGAAGGCCAGATGCCGGTGGTCCCCGCGACGCAAGGGTTCGCCCGTGACTTCATGCCCGGTGAAAAACTCCGGCAAGGGTTCGCGCTTGCCCAGGGTTTGCTGTACGCGCGCCATTACCGCGCGCCTCAGTGCTCGGGCCAGCTCGATGGGGTCCGCGGGCGATGCCAGTCCCTCGGTTATCCGGTAGGCGAGGATGCCTTCGCGGCCCTGTACCGGCGCCATGAGCCCCAGGCCCATGTAGCGGCCATCGCCGATGACCAGGGGTCCCGCGACGGGCTCACGGAAGCCGATCTCCACATGCCAGAGGTGTTCCGGGGCGAAGCGCGTGTTGTCCGCGAATGGCTTGGCCGGCTGCCCCTTGGCGGTGAAGGGGTCGCGCTGGACGCGCAGGGAGGCGACCTGTGATGCCACGCCGGCATGTCTCAGGGCCTGGTGTACGGCGGACAACGCCTGGGCCTCCCCGGCCAGGCGTTCGGCGGCGCCCTTCCGGTGGTCGGGCGCGATGCGTTTGCGCGGCGCCTGTGCCGGAAGTACCGCGGGGGTGACGGTTTGCCAGAGCCGGCTCTTATTAGCCGCTTGCCTGGACTTGGGCGAGCTCACGCCGAAGTGCCGAAGCATCGCGGTATCCGCCGCGGGTACGAGCCTTGTCTGGGTAACCTCGCCGGTATCAGGGTCGGTTGTTTCGGAGAGCACCAGGCCGGAGAATGCCCATTCGAGATCGTCCGGGCGTAGCGGGCAATTCACGGGCACCTCCACCAGCACGCGGCGAATGTCCTGATCCGCGTGAAAGTGGCCGATGGAGGGTAGCGGGAGGATGCGCACCCGACTCGCCTTGTCCGCTTCGGTCGCGTTTCTTCCGATCAGGACGCGCTCGATGCGCGCGGTCTCCTCGGGCAAGGCCCGCGCAAGACGTTCTCTCGCCGCGTCCCGAAGGTAGAGCACCAACCGGAAGATGTGCTCCTGTGGTTGGGGATCGAACGGGGTTTCCGGGTTGGTTGTTCGCAGCTCGAACAGGTAGTGGTGGGACGGGCTGTCGTAGGCAATCGAGCGAAAACGAGGCTTAGGGGGCCTGGAAAACAGGACGTTTACCTTTGCCTTTTCTCTTTTAGTTTCTATCTTATAGTCGAATCGATTGCCGGTCGCGGAGTGGCGGAGCTCCAGGCTGTTCAGGGAGCCGGGCAATGGGCCGTTCAGCTCGTGTTTTCGATCCCCCCCCGGTGTCGGCCGATAGACCGGACCCCTGTGTCGAGCGAGCCGGGCCTGGGTTTCCTCCTCGTCGAGGAGCTCCCCCCAAGCCCAGGCCATATCGACGCCGCGGCCCAGTTGGTAAAGACGCTCCGCAAGGTCGCGGATGCGGTGGGCCCGTTGCTGATCGGCGTCGGTATCCTGGAATGTCCAGGCGTACAGGAAAGGGATCTCGGCCTCGAACAGACGGGGTTTGATGGCCTTGGAAACCTTCTTGGAATATGGCGGGTGTTTGTCGCTGTCGTTGTTCGGCACGAAGTTGCCGAACCCCTGCCCGTCGCGGGTGGCCGGAGCCGCGATCACGGGCGCCGGCAGGGCCTCCAGCCACTCGAACGCGGCCCGGTCGTCCGTTGAAATACCCCCGCCTTCGATGGCCCCCGCCACCAGGGCCTGGAACAGCCTCGCGGGAGACGGCGGCCAGTCCGGTATCCCGTGATACCGCCCCTCATGAAAGCGGACACCCAGAAGGAGCACGCGATTATTCGGGGGCATTCTCTGCTTCCTCTTTCTTCGCGAGCAGATTTTTGGCCTCCTTGAGATCGAACTTGTACGAGAGCTGTTCCGGCCAGCCATTCTTGAAGGGCTCGACCGCCGTTTTTGCGTAATCGAGCAAAATGGCCTGGGCCGCGTCCGAGCTTATCTCGAGCGGGGTCGGCTCTCCCCGCCTGGGCACGCTGTTCCAGATATCCCGATCGTCCGCGAATCTCAGATGGCAGCCCTCACGGAGATACAAGTCCAATTCGGCGGAGGCCGCCAGGAGCGAGAGCGCAAGCAGATAGCGCCGGATGTTCTTTGTCTCTTGTGCGTCCGCTCCCTGGAGGGCGCGTAGCGCGACCAGATTTACCGTAACCTCACGGATGATCTCGCCACGCGAAACGACACCGCCGAGCACACGGCGTTCAGGGTTTGGGGATCCATCTCGATACTCGTGCATGTGCTTCCGAGCCGTTGTGCCGACCTTTCTGAAAATGGCGGGTGCATCCGCGAATCCTTTTTCAGAAAGCTTGACATTCTGTTTCTTCTTTTTGAGCTCTTCCACCTTGTCTTTCAGTGCCCCTTTTTGTTCATCTTCCAGCGATTTCCAGACCGAGTTGAACTGAGCGGCGGTATGGAGCGGCTCCACATCCCAGGCCCGAATGATGGAGCGGACCAGCCGCGGGCGCTTTTCCGCGGAATTGCCCCGCGAATCCCAGACGCCGAATACCAGGGAGGTGGGGGCGATCCGGCAGAGTGGCCCGGCGTCCCCCCGTTGGCTCAGGGCGGCGAACGCCTCGGCGATGTGCACCGCCAGCTCGGGGGACGAATGGACCACGGCATCCGCGCTCCGATGGGCAAGATCGAGCAGGGAGACCTTCTTGGTGTACTCACCGTCTTCCTGCTTTTCCGACTTTTTCGAATAGAGCTCGATTTCGATCTGGGGAACCAGTTTGGAGTATTTGTCTTTCTTGAACAGGGGCTCGAGCCGGTTGGCCTGTGAGCCTACGCTGTCGATCATGGCGACGCGGGTGCCGTCCGACAGGGTATCGATGTTGTAGCCGATGTCGGCATAGGTGGGCGGGAAGATCACGCCCTGCTCACCCTCGACGGGGATGAGTCTCTGTCGCAGGTGAAGCGCGACCGGACCTCGGGAATCGTCGGCCCAGGAATCGATGAGGTCGTTGGTGAGTGTGTTGGGACCAGTCATAGGTTGGATTCCTCGATAACGTCTGTGATGCAACGGGCTTGGTTTTCCTGGCCCGGCCAGCTCAGGTGCATGGCAAAGGTGCGGGAGGGAAATCCGAAGTTTGCGCAACCCAGCGCGGCGCGCAGGAAGATCGGATCAATCAGGTCGGAGTCCCCGGCCAGGCCCAACACACCGTAGCGATACTTGAGCTTCTCGATGCGCTTGGGTCTGGCATTCGTGAGCCCGATTGCCGCGAGCAGCTCGACGATCGGGAATCCCACCATGGTCATCAGGTCCTTGTGGTCATTAGGAGAGAACCCCGTGTCGATGGCGATGTAGTCGCGTCGCCAATCGAAGCGGAAGCTGTTGCTCTGGGGGGCGCTGAAGGCAAAGGGATCGCCGGCGATCTGTTCGACCCCCTTTTTGATCTCATCGCGAAAGAGCTGGATGGCGTCTCTGGCCAGGGCCGCGCCCGGATAACCACCGGCGCCCGCCCAGAACTTCACATTATCTCGGTAGACAGTGGCATCCCCCCAGTAATCGATCATAAGTTCCTGCTTCTCATTTTCAGGAACCCGATTAGTGAGTATCGCCGGCAGGGTGGCCGGGCTGTTCGGCTTCTTGATCGGAAAGATAGTTTCTTCTGCGACTTGTCGTGTCTTTACGTCCCATTTCTCCGTACTCAATTCGGCTGCTTGCGGCGTCAGTGATTCGACGGTCGAGCCCGCCAGAAACCTGAGGATAGTCTCGAATGGGGATGGGTCTTTGGGCGTTCGCAGGAGAAATCTGGTATCGGCCGGGTCACCCCAGTCGAATCCCCCCTGGACGTCACCGAGCAGCTGTTCGGCCGCTTCCAGAAAGCCGAGACAGGCAAAGACCTGACCGGGGTTGAACAGATCGACGGGAATGGAGACTTGCGCCATCAGTCGGTCTCCTTGCTGTTGGCTGATGATTTTTTCTCATCGTTATCGCGGGAGGCCTGCTGATCGGCCGCGCGCAGCAGGGATTCCCACCAGGCCAGCCCCCACGGCCCCCAACGCTTCTGGAGTCGCACGAAGCGTAGCGCGACCTCGCGGGCGCGGGACTCCAGCCGGGAAGGCGGCGCGTCTTCGCAACCTCCCGTGGAAATGACAGGGCGTGCCTGGCCGTGATGCGCGGCGATGAGATGCTGGACAAGCTCCTGAATATCCTCCGGGATGGATTGGAAATCCGGGTCCTTTTCCACCTGGGGCAGGGAGCCGAATTCGTGGCGGTAACCGGCCAGGAGATGCACGTTTACGGGTCCCCTGGTCTTGGCGTATGGGCCATTACCACGGGGGGCATTGAAAGCGCGTTGCCAGCGTTCCGCCGCTTTACCCCGGTCGTGCAGTCGGGCCGCGATCTCGAGTACCCTCGAATAGGGCTCGGGCAAATCGAGCCGTTCGGCCAATTCGCGTGCCCTACAGGCTGCCCATTCCTGATGCTCCTTCAAGATTTGTTCCCGACCGACCCTAGTGATCGAACGATCATTTTCATTCGCCGCGTCGGATTGCCACTTATCGACAATAAGCCAGCGCGTAACCTCTCCTTCATCCGTTTGCTCCGCTACGAATCGAAAGCGTTCCCGCCACGGCGTATCAGACTTCTTATCCTGATTGTGGTCATCGGACGCCCCTCGGGTGTGCGCATCCCGATCATCGGTAGGCGTACCAGTCTTCTTGTGATCGGGGCTATCGGAGGGGACGCTATGCACTCTGAAACGGATCACAGGCGGCGTGGGCACCTTCTTTGCTGTGTTCGAATTCTCCGCCGGCGGACTCGGTATCGCTCTGCGCCAGCAAGGAGTTGCGGACGCACTCCCTGCCTTGCTCGAATCCTCTTCCGTTTCCAGCCAATTTTTACCATCGTCGACCGTTCGGGGCCGGTCCTTCTGCTTATGGTCGACCATCCCTTCATCGTCGAGGCCTCCCATGCGCCAATCGACAACCAAGGTTGTCCCTGGAAGGCGTCGCAGGAGATATTCCTTGAGGGATTGTCTGGCCTTGGTATCCGTTGCACGGAGCTCCTCCAGGGTCCACCGTTGTCGAAGATCATTGGCCGGAGAGAATGCGTAGGCCACCGTGTCCGTGCCGCGGAGTGATTGTTCAGTCTCGGCCTCGTTCGTGGAGCTCGGGGGCGTGTCGTCCGCAGCCGATGTCGATTCTTCGTTTGGCTGGTCGTTTTTGTGCTCCGGGATGGCCTTCGCACGGGCCAGCAGCCAATCCACGACCCGGTAGGTCTCCGTCTCCAGCCGCTCACTGGTGTGGGGAGGGGCCGCCTCGAAAAAGGCCTCGATCTCCTGGTCCTTGACCGCTATGCCCTTGGTTCGGACGGGCAGATATCGGCGCCAGACCACGGCGGTCTGTGGATCATCATCCACCCAACCCCGGAGCCAGGGGCCGACCTCGGGCCGCCCAGTGTGTTCCTTCAAGGAGGTCATGGACCAGGCATCCACCAGGGGTCGGGTGAGTGCCGGGCGGAGCGGCTCCGGGGTCGTCGCATCGTCGATCAGTGCTTGTAGTTCCAAGTCATGCTCAGCGCGGCGCTTCAAAGACCGCAAGGCGCCGGGACTGACATCAATCAGGCCATCGTCTTTCCTCTTTGGCAGCCTATCGAGCAGCCGGTGCACCGTCGTATGCTGTTGAGCTGTCTTCTCTTCTCCCGGCGTCGGCTTGCCGACCTTTTTAGGCTTCGGCGGTCCGGGATCGATGACCAGGACCCGCGCATCGCCCTCGCCCCGTCGGTTCACCCGACCGAGCCGTTGTACCATGCGCTCCCAGGCCACGAGATCGCAGACCATATGGTCCGCGTCCAGATCGACCCCGACCTCCCCCGCCGAGGTGGCAATCAGAAAATACTTCTTCTTCGGCTCCTCGTCGTCGCGTTTATCGTCCTTGGCGATAAAGCCCATTTTCTGGAGACGCTCTCGCGCCTTCTCACGCTCGAACACACGGCGGGCGCCCACGAAAAGTTTCGGAGGGGCGACATCTCCGTCCGTCTGGTCTTTCTTCTTGAGCTTCTCGATTTCGGCCTGGGTTTTTTCCGCCGTATCACGGCTGTTACAAAACAGGATGCACCGAACGGGGAGTTGGCGGTTGGCGCAGAGATTCCAGGCGGCCTCAGCCAGCTTGATCGGCAATGATTTTTCATCCTGGATAGGATGGAATTCGAGTCCCTTTTTGGCATCCAGCCGTTGCTTTGTAACGGAATGCTCCAGGTGAGGCTCTTCCAGGTCTGAATCTTCCAACCGGAAAACCCTGTCCGTATCCCCGCGCCCCGTTGCCGTAACGGGACGCTTTAGGTGAGGCTCTTCGTGATCTGAACGCTCGCGCCCGGTGGCCGATAGGGATAGCAGCCTGAATGGCGGAATCAGTTTATCGTCGCTTTGGCCACGCGGGCCGAGCTCGCCGGAATCTCGCGCGATAGCCTCGATAAGTCTCTCAAAGGGTGGGACCAGGTGGGATTCATCCAACACGACCAGCGTATCCACGCCCAGCAGCCCGGCATGATAGGGCCGCATCTTGCGGGAAACGCCGTAGCCCTCGAACAGCAGCCGCGAGCCGATCATATCCACCGTGCCCACGACAATAGCCGGGGTGCCGGGATCCTCCTGCCATTCCCGGTTATCGACATGCTGCCCCCGCAGGGTCGAGATGGGGAGAGAACACCCGGCAAGATCCAGGTCAGCCTTGAGAGAGCTGGCCACGTCCCCTTCACCATCCAACCTCTCCCGCAGTTCCAGCGCGAAATCGGTTGCCTGATCCACCACGGCGCGGCGATCCACCACATAGACCAGACGTCTCGGCAATGCCTTGCCCTTGTGCCGGGCGCGGGCAATGAGCCACAAGGCCATGACCGCCGTTTTGCCCAGGCCCGTAGGAATGTCTACCGACGCAGGAATCTCACCGCGCGCGAAATATTCCCCGAATAACCTCTTCTGCCAGGAAAGAGGGCCAAATCCGGTGAGGGCCTCAAAATAGTCCTTGAAGTCGTTTTCGAGTGGCATGATGAATGCTTTGGATGTTCGGTTGGTTCGTAATCGTTCAGATTTCCATTGTTTTTGCCGTCCCTGGCACCGGTAGATTCTGGTAATCCCTGCTGGGATGATGAGATGGAATCCGAACGCTTATGTTAGCTCATGCTCAGCGTATGGTTTCCAGTGTACAATACCTGTCGAAGACTCGATGGTCGTTCAACAATGAGGCCCCGGCGTTACCGGGGGGATTGAGGTGGATCCTGAGGTCCGATGGTCCCGGATAGTGAGTTGACGCGATCAGAGCAAGGTAGGTTGGGGTGAGCGTAGCGAACCCCAACGAATCAATGCCAAAGCCGTTGGGGTTCATCGCCCCTGTCGGGGCGACCTCACCCCAACCTTCTATGAGGCCCTGCATGTCAACCC
>JAIZWN010000400.1 GCA_020443945.1 Candidatus Thiosymbion ectosymbiont of Robbea hypermnestra
ATGACGGCCAACGGGCGCCTTACCCATGACCCACGATCCCTTTGTGGCTTGGTGTCTTTGTGTGAGAATTGAGAACACCCCCTAGGATTTAGGCACCGGGCAGATCGAGGTCCCGCCACAGCCGTAGTGTCGGGGCGGCCTGGTTCATGGTGTAAAAGTGGATACCCGGCGCGCCGCCCTCGAGCAACCGCCGACAGAGGTTCAGGACTACCTGGTGTCCGAACTCACGGATGCTGTCCATGTCGTCCCCGAAGTCCTCCAGCCGCCTGCCTATCCAGCGTGGAATCTCCGCGCCGCAGGCGGCGGAGAAGCGGGCGAGTTTGTCGTAGTTGGTGATGGGCATGATGCCGGGGACGATGGGTATCTCGACGCCGAGTCCTCGGCAGGCGTCGACGAACGCGAAATAGGCGTCGGCGTTGTAGAAGTATTGGGTGATGGCGGCATCCGCGCCGGCCGCGACCTTGCGTTTGAAGTTCTCCAGGTCTTGGCGCGCACCCGACGCCTGGGGGTGGACCTCGGGATAGGCCGCGACCTCGATATGAAACGCCGTGCCGGTCTCCTCGCGGATGCAGGCGACCAGCTCGTTCCCATAGGCAAGCTCCCCGGTACCGGCGGCCCCCATACCGGAGGGCAGGTCGCCGCGCAGGGCGACGATGCGCCGGATATTCCCGGTCCGGTAGTGGTCCAGAATTTCCCGGATCTCCGCCCGGCTGGAGCCGATGCAGGAGAGGTGGGGGGCAACGTCGATGTTCCGGTCATGCAGAAGCGTCACCGTCTCGAAGGTGCCCTCGCGGGTGGAGCCGCCGGCGCCGTAGGTCACGGAGAAGTAGGCGGGAGCGACGGCGTTCAGCCGCTGCACCGTATCCGCAAGCTTCGCCCTGCCTTCCGGGGTTTTGGGAGGGAAGAGCTCGAAGCTGTAGGAATGTCTTGGGTTTGCTTTGTTGTTCATAAGAGATTGCAGTCAGGGGAGAGACGCTTCTTTTTCAGCCGCAAATGAACGCGAATAAACGCAAATCGGAACCGATTCGATTTGCGTCCATCCGCGGCAAAAAGTGGTAGCCGCTGTGGACAAGGTGGACACAATGGACGGCGTGGACGGGGGTTGCCTCCCGTCCAGCGGGTCCACAGCGGTTCACCTGGTATGCCGTTTTCCGCCGATCGCTCAATAGCGGTAGTAGTCGGGCTTATAGGGTCCCTCGACGGGCACCCCGATGTAGTCCGCCTGTTCCCGGCTCAGGGTTGTCAGAGCAGCGCCGATCTTGCCGAGGTGCAGACGGGCCACCTCCTCGTCCAGCTGTTTGGGCAGAACGTAGACGTCGATGGGGTACTGGTCGGTATGGCCGAAGAGCTCCATCTGGGCCAGGACCTGGTTGGTGAAGCTGTTGGACATCACGAAGCTCGGGTGGCCCGTGGCGCAGCCCAGGTTCACGAGGCGACCCTTGGCGAGCAGGATGATGCGCTTGCCGTCGGGGAAGATGACATGGTCCACCTGGGGCTTGATCTCTTCCCATGCGTAGCCTTCGAGGGCGGCGACCTCGATCTCGTTGTCGAAATGGCCGATGTTGCAGACGATGGCCTGGTCCTTCATGGCCGCCATCTGGTCGTGGGTGATGACGTTGAGGTTGCCGGTGGCGGTGACGAAGATGTCCGCCCGGGGCGCGGCTTCTTCCATGGTGACCACCTTGAAGCCCTCCATGGAGGCCTGCAGGGCGCAGATGGGGTCGATCTCGGAGACCCAAACGATGGCCCCGAGGCCACGCAGGGACTGGGCGCACCCCTTGCCTACGTCGCCGTAGCCGCAGACCATGGCGACCTTGCCGGCGATCATGACGTCGGTGGCCCGCTTGATGCCGTCCACCAGGGACTCGCGACAACCATACAGGTTGTCGAATTTGGATTTGGTCACCGAGTCGTTCACGTTCATGGCCGGGAACAGCAGCGAGCCTTCCCGCGCCCGCTCGTACAGGCGATGCACGCCGGTGGTGGTTTCCTCGGTAACCCCCTTGATGCCCGCGGCGATGCGGCGCCAGTGTTGGTCGTCGCGCTCGAAGGCGCGTCCCAATACGCCCAGCACCGCGGTCCACTCCTCGTTGTCGTCGGCGGTGGGCTCGGGGACGGCGCCGGCCTTCTCGTACTCCACGCCCTGGTGGACCAGCAAGGTGGCGTCGCCGCCGTCGTCCAGGATCATGTTGGGACCGGCGGCGTCGGGCCAGGTCAATGCCTGCTCGGTGCACCACCAGTACTCCTCCAGGGTCTCGCCCTTCCAGGCATAGACCGGGATGCCGGCGGCGGCGAGGGCCGCGGCGGCGTGATCCTGGGTCGAGAAGATATTGCAGGAGGCCCAGCGGACCTGGGCGCCGAGCGCGAGCAGGGTCTCGATCAGCACCGCGGTCTGGATGGTCATATGCAGGCTGCCGGAGATGCGCGCGCCGGTCAGGGGTTTTTCGGTCCCGTACTTCTCGCGCAGGGCCATGAGACCGGGCATCTCGGTCTCGGCAATGGCGATTTCCTTACGGCCCCAGGCGGCCAGGGAGAGGTCGGCGACCTTGTAGTCGGTAGGCTCACTCATGGTAGTCAGCTCCAATGATTATCAGAGTGAGCGCCGTTGTTGAGATACTTCCTCACCGAGCCTGGCGGGCAATGCCCCGTTGCAACGCTCCTCGGTGGGAAGGTCTTGAACCGCATCTGCGGTTCATATCCTATAGGCCCGCCGCGTCGCGCAGCTCCGCGGCCTTGTCGGTCCGCTCCCAGGTAAACTCGGGCTCCTCGCGCCCGAAGTGGCCGTAAGCGGCGGTTTTGTGGTAGATGGGCCGGATCAGGTCGAGCATCCGGATAATCCCGTGTGGGCGCAGGTCGAAGTGCTCGCGCACCAAGGCCGCGATCCGGTCCTCGGGCAGCTTGGCGGTGCCGAAGGTTTCGATGGTAATGGAGGTCGGTTCGGCTACGCCGATGGCGTAGGAGACCTGGAGCTCGCACCGCTCGGCGAGTCCCGCGGCGACGATATTCTTGGCCACGTAGCGTCCGGCATAGGCCGCGGAGCGATCGACCTTCGACGGGTCCTTGCCGGAGAAGGCCCCCCCGCCGTGGCGGGCCGAGCCGCCGTAGGTATCGACGATGATCTTGCGTCCGGTCAGGCCGCAGTCTCCCAGGGGGCCGCCGATGACGAAGCTGCCGGTGGGATTGATGTGGTATTTGGTCTCGCCGTGGAGCCATTTCTCGGGCAGCACGGGCAGGATGATGTTCTCCATCACCGCCTCGCACAGATGCCGATAATCCACGTCCGGATCGTGCTGAGTGGAAAGCACCACCGCGTCCACGGCACGGACCTTGCCGTCCTGGTAGCGCAGGGTCACCTGGCTCTTGGCGTCGGGCCGCAGCCAGGGCAGCACATGGGACCGGCGCATCTCCGACTGGCGTTGTACCAGGCGATGGGCATAGGTGATGGGCGCCGGCATGAGCACGTCCGTCTCGTTGGTGGCATAGCCGAACATCAACCCCTGATCGCCCGCGCCCTGGTCCTCGGGGGCGTCGCGGTCCACGCCCATGGCGATGTCCCCCGACTGTTTGCCGATGAGGGACATGACGGCGCAGGTTGCGCCATCGAAGCCCACGTCCGAGCTCTCGTAGCCGATCTCCGTCACTACGCGGCGGACCAGCTCGTCGAGATCGATCCAGGCCTCGGTGGTTACCTCGCCACCGACGATGACGGCCCCGGTCTTGACCATGGTCTCGCAGGCGACGCGGGCCTGGGCGGGGCGCGGGTCCTCGGTCAGGATAGCGTCCAGCAGGGCGTCGGAAATCTGGTCCGCCACCTTATCGGGATGTCCCTCGGAGACGGACTCGGAGGTGAAAGTAAAGTCTCTTGCCATCGGTGATCGTCCCTTGTCTTGTCGAAATTGCCCGGATCGGACCTCGATTCGACCCGAGGGTCCGGATCCGAGGCCCTGAAACCGGTAAATGATAATCCCAGGATCGGATTTTTCCCAGAAAGAACTTTATACGCGCTCTTCCCGAGACCCGAGGACACCTTAAAAAATTCGGTAGTCCTAAAATCTGTAGGATGGGGCGCGAGACCACGCTAGGCTTTGCCTGTCCTATCATCCTATAGATCAC
>JAIZWN010000401.1 GCA_020443945.1 Candidatus Thiosymbion ectosymbiont of Robbea hypermnestra
CCGAGGCCTCCCATCGAGAGCCGTGTGGTTCCGGGCCTCCGCGGAGAGGGTGCAAAAGTCGGACCTCACAGGTTCCGGTGACTGGCCATCCCTGGCACCTGGGTTCCGGCAATCCCTGCCGGAATGACGGCCCACGGGCGCCTTACCCATGACCCACGATCCCTTTGTGGCTTGGTGTCTTTGTGTGAGAATTGAGAACGCCCCCCAGGGGACCTTAAAAACAGTGGGTTGTAATTGAAATGCTGTTGATGATCGACAACTATGATTCCTTCACCTTCAACCTGGTCCAGTATCTGGGCGAGCTGGGCGTGGAGGTACGGGTCTTCCGCAACGACGAGATCGGCCTGGAGGAAATCGAGAATCTGGCCCCCGCGCACATCGTTATCTCCCCCGGACCCTGCACCCCGGACCAGGCCGGGATCTCCGTCCCCCTGATCCGGGCGTTCGCCGGGCGTATCCCCATCCTGGGCGTCTGTCTCGGCCATCAGTCCATCGGCCAGGCCTTCGGCGGCCGCATCGTCAAGGCGCGGGCGGTGATGCACGGCAAGACCTCCCTTATCCACCACGCGGAACAGGGCGTCTTCACCGGCCTGGAGCAACCCTTCCAGGCCACGCGCTACCACTCCCTGGTGGTCGAGGGGACCAGCCTCCCCGAGTGTCTGGAGGTCACGGCCTGGACCCGGCGGGAAGACGGCGGCCGGGACGAGATTATGGGCATCCGGCATCGCGCCCATCCGGTTCAGGGTGTACAGTTCCACCCCGAATCCATTCTCACGCGGCAGGGGCACGATTTGCTGCGCAATTTCATCGCGGGCAAATAGAAATCGAACCCCGCAGACGCACAGGAAACAGGGAATTTCGGGGGGAAGTGAAGAACCACGAATACCGTCTACCCCGCGCGTGCGGGAAACGAATCGGTTCCTGTTCGTGTCGATTCGTGTTCATTCGTGGTTTTATCTCCGCCCTGCGCGGAAAACCACGAGTACCCCGTTTCACCTTATTTTTCGCTCTCAGCGCAACGAGAAGTGGCCAGCCGCGAGGCGCGTGAGCGCAGGAAT
>JAIZWN010000402.1 GCA_020443945.1 Candidatus Thiosymbion ectosymbiont of Robbea hypermnestra
CGCTCGGTACTCTCCTCTCGCCTGGGCGCGGTTGGGAGGGCTCTGAGGGTGAGAAATAAGGTGAAACGGGGCACTAGAGCCCTGGAGCGTGGGAGCCGGAAGCGGGACCGGCTATTCCTATGCTCACGCGCCTCGCATCCGGCTGCTTCTCGCCGCGCTGGGAATGTAAAATAAGGTGACATGGGGGATTCACTCAAGGGTTGGACAAGATGGCGATACCGCGCACCCTCGATGCCGTTGTGCAGGAGAACGGGACCGACTTCGAGCGTCTCCTCTCCCTGGTCCTGCGTCTTTCGCTGCTGCAAGAACCCGATGCCGAGCTGATCGAGCTTGGTCGCAATGCCTGGCTGGCCGATGCCACCCTGGCGGTGGTTGCAACCCCCGCCTTCGAGCTGGGTGAAGGGTTCAGTAGGTCCGATGAGAGGCGCAAGCCGGCCATCGACCGTGTGATTGCGATTGTGCCTTCAGGAACAGGAGAGCTTCACTGGCTCCCACGCTCCAGCGTCTTAAAATCCTGGCTGCTGGAGCGGCCCGATTGCGTTCCTGCCCACCGGAGCGTGGGAACGAGAGAACCTGTCCTCTCTGGAGCGTGGGAGCCAGAAGCAATTTTCTCCGAATGCTCATCACCATTGGGTCACCACCTCGATCAGCCCCTCTTGCCGCGCGTAATTCCGCGCGCTGGAATAGCGCCAGTGTACCGGGTTGTCCACATAGCCCCGTGCGACCGGATTATTATGAATGTACTCCAATTTCTGCCGCATCATCGCCTCCCCTTGGATTTGTTCCGGGTGAGAGCCTTCTTGCCAGACCTGATGCTCCCGGTCCACTTTGTGCCGTGCCTTGTGGAAGGCGAGCAGCTCCAGAACCGGTGAGTGGCGTTCCCGCAATCGTTTCACGATCCGCCTTGCGGTGAAGGATTTGAAGCTGGCTATTGCCTTGGCCAAATCTGCTCCGGCGGCGAGCAGGTGGCAATGGTTTTCGAGAATGACGTAGCCATAAAGGATGAGGCGGTCTTGGCTCTGAAGAAACCTCAGTGATTCGAGCAATATCTGCACGTTGGCAGGATGAGCAAACAGGGGCAGCCATTGGAGTACGGTACAGGTAAGGAAATAGGGCGCATCCTGGTCATGGATTCTATAGCGGTCTCGGCCCATGGTGTCTCTCCTATGCTCGTTCCCACGGTCCAGGGTGGGAGTTTTGCCATTATGCACTCTCATTGTTCATGCTCGGAACTTCTCGACGCTGGAGCGTCGGGACTTGCTCCCACGCTGGAGCGTGGGAGCCAGAAGACAGGATTCGGGAGGACCTGCCGCGGGTCCGGTAATGCCCACCGGGGGTTCGGGAATGCCCGCCGGAGGTTCGGGAATGCCCGCCGGAGGTTCGGGAACGCCTGCCGCGGGTCCGGTAACGCCCGCCGGAGGTTCGGGAATGCCCGCCGGAGGTTCGGGAATGCCCGCCGAAGGTTCGGGAACGCCTGCCGCGGGTCCGGTAACGCCCGCCGAAGGTTCGGGAACGCCCGCCGAAGGTTCGGGAACGCCCGCCGAAGGTTCGGGAACGCCCGCCGAGGATTCGGGAGGGCCCGTCGGAGGCGTGGGAAGACCTGCCGAGGGCTTGCCAAGGTCCGCCGCAAGTCGGGACAATCCGCCGCTGTACCGCGACCGGCCCGCCGCGGGGAGCCCCAGACCAACAACATGCGGAGAAACTACCATCATGGCGACCTTTCCAAAGGCCGAAACCAAGATCCAATCCCTGGCCCATGAGATCCTCACCGGGCTCAAGGCCCATACGGACCTGTTTCCGAGTCCCCCGGTCGACGCCGAGGAGCTCGGGCAGACGCTCGACGCCTTTATCGACGCCGCGGATGCCCTCAAGGAACAACAGGCGGCGGTCAGTCATGCCGTCGATCTCAAGCACGAGGCCCTGGAGGCATTGACGGATCGGATGAGGATGATCCTGAGATACGCGGAGAATGTGACCCATTTCGATGACGCGAGTCTCAAAACCCTGGGCTGGGGCGGACGCCGGGACGGCTCGGCGCTGGAGCCGCCGGGCCAGCCCCGCGCCCTGGAGGCCCCGCGCCAGGGCCAGGGCTGGATCTTTCTGGACTGGAAGCAACCGGACGCCGGCGGCAAGGTGGCAGCCTACAAGATTCAACGCCGCCAGGAGGGTTCGGAGAACTGGATAGATGTAGGCACGGCAATCGAAACCGAGACGACCCTCTCCAATCAACCGACAGGTCAGCAGCTCGTCTTTCGCGTCATGGCCGTCAACAAGGCGGGACAAGGCGCGCCGAGTAATGGGATTCTGGCGGTGCTTTAGGGAAGGCGGGCGTCGCAAAAGCTCGTAGGATGCGGTGAGCGCGGATCGGACATGCAGGACAGCACCGAGACCCGGACCGCGAACCGCATCAAGGAGTGCCGGAATCTGTCGGCGCCAGGGAAAATACCAGGCCGTCATCTCTGGCTCCCACGCCAGCGTCTCTGGCTCCCACGCCAGCGTCTCTGGCTCCCACGCCAGCGTCTCTGGCTCCCAC
>JAIZWN010000403.1 GCA_020443945.1 Candidatus Thiosymbion ectosymbiont of Robbea hypermnestra
CGCTCGGTACTCTCCTCTCGCCTGGGCGCGGTTGGGAGGGCTCTGAGGGTGAGAAATAAGGTGAAACGGGGCACTAGGAGCGGAGGCTTGCCTTGTAGTCCTGGAACAGGGCGTCTATTTGTCGCCATCGGGCGCCGGGTACGCCCGCGCCCACCGGCTTGCCGTCGAGTAGGGTGATCGGCTGGACTTCCCGGCTGGAGCTGCTGATCCAGATCTCGTCCGCCGTTTCGAGCTCGTCTCGGGTAATCTGGCGTTCCGCGCAGGGTATGGCGGCATCCCGCGCGAGTTCCAGCACCAGGTCACGGGTGACCCCGCGCAAGAGGAGGCTGCTCACGGGGGGGGTCAGGAGCTCCCCGTTCTGCACGATGAAGGGATTGGTGGAGGAGCACTCCGTCACCAGTCCGTCACGGACCAGGATCGCCTCGGTGGCGGCGGCGTCCTCCGCCTCCTGGCGCAGCAGGACGTTGCCCAGGAGCGCGGTGGCCTTGATGTCGCAACGTTGCCAGCGATTGTCTTCCAGAACAATGGCGGCGAACCCGGTGCGGGGAATAGCCGGGTCGCGCGGCCCGAGGGCCCAGGTCATGACGAGCACCGTGGGTTCGGCGCCTTGTGGAAACAGGTGATTGCGCGTTTGGTCCACGCCCCGGGTTATCTGCAGATAGAGCAGCTGGTCGGTTTTTGCGGTCGAATCGAGCAGACGCGCGAAGATCCGCTCCCAGTCGTCGGGCCGCAAGGGATTTTCCATCCGAATCGATTGCAGGCTGTTGTCGAGCCGCGCCATGTGTTGCGACAAGCGAAACGGGTGCCCGCCGTAGACGGGGATCACCTCGTAGACGCCGTCACCGAACAGAAAGCCGCGGTCCATGACCGGAACGCTTGCCTCCCCGAGGGGTATGAATTTACCGTTGAGATAGACCTGGTTCATATCAGAATAACTTCAATACTGTGTCTTTGGCCTTCTGCAGCAGGCCGCCTTCGGCTACATCCCGTAGCGCCACGAGCGGAACCCGTTGCAGTTCCTCACCTTCGAGCGTGATGCCGAGCCGGCCCACGACGCTGCCCGCGACGATGGGCGCGGACAGGTCGGGGTCCGTTACCAGTTTGATGGATAGTTGGTCATAGGTATGCCGGGGGATGGTCACGAAGATGTCCTCGGCCGGACCGACGGGCAGTTCTTCGACCTCGCCCATCCAGACCCGCAACGTCTCGATCGGTTGGTTTCCGGGATAGAGCTTGTGGGTCTCGTAGAAACGGAAGCCGTAATTGAGCAGCGCCAGGCTTGCCCGGGCCCGCGTCTCCTCCCCCCTGGCCCCCATGACGACCGATGTGAGCCGCATACCCTCGCGTTCGGCGGAGGCCACCAGGCAATAGCCGGCGGCGGCCGTGTGTCCCGTCTTGACCCCATCGACGGATTTGTCCCGCCAGAGGAGGCGATTGCGGTTACGTTGCTTGATGCGATTGTAGACGAAGTCTTTGACGGCGTACCAGGCGTAGTACCCCGGAAATTCGCGGATGCTGGCCGCGGTCACCAGGGCGATGTCCCGGGCGGTGGTGTAGTGATCTTTGTGCGGCAATCCGGTGGCGTTCGTGAAGTGGCTGTGCTTCATGCCCAGACGCTCGGCATGGGTATTCATCAGGTTCGCGAAGGCCTCCTCACTGCCCGCGATGTGCTCGGCCAGGGCCACGCCGGCATCGTTTCCGGACTGGATGATCAGTCCCTTGAGCAGATCCTCCACCGATACCCGCTTGCCGGTCTCGACAAACATCTTGGAGCCGCCGGTGCGCCAGGCCTTGTCACTGATGAGCACCCGGTCCGGGAGGGACAGATTGCCCGCGGCCAGCTCACGAAATACCACATAGGCGGTCATGATCTTGGTCAGACTAGCCGGCTCCAGGTGCCTGTCCGCATTGGCCTGTGCCAGCACCCTGTGGCTGTAGTGGTCCACCAGCAGATAGCTCTTGACGGCTAGGCGCGGCGGATCCGGGATCGGTATCCGGTTTGACGCTCGGGGCGGAGCGGAATAACCGGACAGGGGCAGCGTATCGGCCCAGACCGGGGAGGAAAAAAGGAGAAACAACGCCGAGATCCGGAGGAGTGACTTCATTGGCTGAAGGCGGTCGGTGGAATGCGCCAGAGGGTAAGGGGTGTGAAGGCTGAGGAAGAAAATATCCGTGGCTCTATGCTGCCATCATGTTACTCGGAGCGCGCCCTGACCGGAACCCCCGGCGGGGCTGTCGCATGACGATCGCGGGCGAAAGCGAGCAGGCGTCGGATCGGCCGCACGGCCCGCTCGCGGATTTCGGGGTCGACGTGGATTTCCTGATCGCCCGTGAGCAGGACCTGCTCTAAGTTCTGGAGGGCGTTCATGGCCATCCAGGGGCAGTGGGCGCAGCTCTCGCAGGTGGCGCCTATGCCGGCGGTGGGGGCGGCGATCAGCTTCTTGCCGGGCGCCGAGCAGCGCATTTTCCAGAAGATTCCCTGGTCGGTGGCGACGATGAGCTTGGGATTCGGCAGGCGGCTCGCCGCGTCGATGAGCTGCGCGGTGGAGCCGACCACGTCCGCCTGCTCGACCACGTCCGCCGGGGATTCGGGATGGACCAGGACGGCGGCGTCCGGGTGCAGCCGCCGCACTCCTTCCAGGGCAAAGCCCTTGAATTCCTCATGGACGACGCAGGTCCCTTGCCACAAGAGCATGTCGGCGCCGGTCATGCGCTCTATGTAGCGTCCCAGATGTTTGTCCGGCGCCCAGAGGATCTTTTGCCCCTGCCGGTGCAGATGCTCGATCACGGGGAGGGCGATGCTGGAGGTGACGACCCAGTCCGCGCGCGCCTTTACCCGGACACCGGTGTTGGCGTAGACCACCACCGTGCGGTCGGGATGGCGGTCGCAGAAATCGGTGAAGGTATCCGGGGGGCAGCCCTCGTCCAGGGAGCAGGTGGCCGCCAAGTCGGGCATGAGTACGCGCTTTTCCGGGTTGATGATCTTGGCCGTCTCGCCCATGAAACGCACGCCGCAGACCACCAGGGTGTTGGCCGGGCTCGCGCTGCCGAAGCGGGCCATCTCCAGGGAGTCGGCAACGCAGCCGCCGGTTTCTTCCGCCAACTCCTGCAGGTCGGCGTCGGTGTAGTAATGGGCGACCAGGACCGCATCCTGTTCGGCCAACAGCTGGGCGATCCGCCTTTTCTTCGTATCCTTCCGGGCCTCGGACAGCGCCGGCCACTGCGGGGGTTGCGGGACCTGGATGCGCGGTCCGGTCGCGTGATCGCGTAGGGATTCGGGGATAGCGGTAGGCATGTCGGTTGTTTGGAGTTCGAGGTTTTCGTATCCGTTGCATCCGGGTTGTGCGGAAAGTGGAAGGTGCGGGCATCTTGAATTTTCAAGATGCCCTTGTTTCAAAACATGCCGCTCATTGGGTAGTGTTGTAGTTTTGTGATCCGTGATGCTTGAATCCGCGGATTACGCAGATTCTCGCCGATGAAAACATGCGGTAATCCGTGAAAATTTGCGATTCCCGCCCAACAAGAGACAGAACTGTTTTTGTGCAGCGCACCAACTTGACTCATTTGTAAAGATGCAGGTCCCTCAAGGAA
>JAIZWN010000404.1 GCA_020443945.1 Candidatus Thiosymbion ectosymbiont of Robbea hypermnestra
CTAGTGCCCCGTTTCACCTTATTTCTCACCCTCAGAGCCCTCCCAACCGCGCCCAGGCGAGAGGAGAGTACCGAGCGAGAAGCACAACGCTACGCCTGGCCTTGGCGCGGTTGGGGGGCTCTGAGAGCGTAAAATAGGGTGAAACGGGGTACTAGGATGCCTGAGCCGCGGGAAACCCCACTCGGATTCCCCTGGTCATGAGCCGACTTGCCGAGCCCGACAGGATACAGCAACGGATCGGGCAAACCCGTGGGCGGACCCCGCCGATGCGATCCGGGCGGGTTCTTACCGCCGACCGCCCCGACAGGGCCCCGCGCTGAGGACAGACCGAATGCCGAAGGCCGTCGCGCTGGTTTCCGGGGGTCTCGACTCCATGCTCGCGGTGCGCGTCATCCAGGAGCAGGGCATTCAGGTAGAGGGCCTCAACTTCTTCACCGGCTTCTGCGTGGAGGGCCATACCCACGCCATCCGCAAGGACGCCAGGCCCAGACGAAACAATGCCCTGTGGGTCGCCGAGCGTCTGGACATCAAGCTACACCTGGTCGATGTGGTCGAGGATTACCGCGACCTGGTCCTGAATCCGAAGTACGGATACGGGGCCAATCTCAATCCCTGTCTCGACTGCAAGATCTTCATGGTGCGGCGGGCCCTGGAGTGGATGCATGCGCACGGGTTCGACTTCATCATCACCGGCGAGGTCGTCGGGCAGCGACCCAAATCCCAGCGCAAGGACACCATGCCGGTCGTGCAGCAGGACTCAGGGGCCGGCGAGCGCCTGCTGCGGCCCCTGTGCGCCAAGCGTCTGCCGCCGACCTTGCCGGAACAGGCGGGTTGGGTCGAGCGGGAGCGCCTGTTCGACTTCTCCGGGCGCAGCCGGAAGCCGCAGATGGCCCTGGCGAAGAAATACGGGCTCGACGACTATGCCCAGCCGGCCGGCGGCTGTTGCTTCCTGACCGATCCCCAATATTCCGTGAGGCTGACGGACCTCTGGAGCAGCCGCGGCGAGCGGACCTACGAGCTGGACGACATCATGCTGCTGAAGGTGGGGCGCCACATCCGGCCGGGACCCGGCTTCAAGGTCATCATCGCGCGCGAGGAAGGGGAGGGGCGCTTCCTGAGCGGCTATCGCCACCGCTTCGTCAGTCTCCGCACCCTCAGCCACAGCGGACCCGAGGCCCTGATCGACGGCGTGGCGACGGACGGCGACATCGAGCTGGCGGCGCGGCTGGTGGCGCGCTACGGCCAGGGCCGGAGCTGCGAATCCGTCCGCCTCGAGGTCAGAACGCCCGCGGGCTCCACGCGGGAGCTCGTCGTCCGTCCCTTCACTCCCCAGGAGATCCCCAGGGAATGGATGCTGGAGGCACGATAACCCTGGACTGTCGGAGACTCCTGTGTCCGCTCCCGGTAATCCGGGTCCAGGATCGGGTCGCGGACCTGGCGCCGGGAACCCGGCTGGAGGCGATCTGTACGGACCCCGGCGCCCTCCGGGACATCCCCGCCTGGTGCCGCATCAACGGCCACACCGTCCTCGAGACCGGCGACAGGGACGACGAATACTTCGTAATCCTGCGAGTCGGTCGATAGCATGCTCCCGATTGCTACCCCTTCTTGCGCTCTCGCGCCTCGCATCTGGCCGCGGTAGTGTTGTAGGGGGCGTTCTCAATTCTCACACAAAGACACCAAGCCACAAAGGGATCGTGGGTCATGGGTAAGGCGCCGGTTGG
>JAIZWN010000405.1 GCA_020443945.1 Candidatus Thiosymbion ectosymbiont of Robbea hypermnestra
CCTGCCGGAAGCGGCGTCCTGATTCATTCTGCTTATGGACGGGAGGCACATCGGACTTGCAGGGGAACAGAGTATCTTGTAGGAAAGTGACGCGATGTCCAGGCCGATCTTCATATCGACCCCCTTCTGTACGGCATAGTAAACATAGTCTGCCTCCGTGAGCTCATCGGCCATGATGTCTCCGGAAATAAGCCGGCGTTCTATCCTGGGGTCCCTGATCTTCCATCTCCCATTCTTGTCATCGAGATAACCGAGGCGAAGTGCGACGTTTCGTTTCCGGGTGAGGTGATTATGCAGGTCTTTACGGAATATGGCGGTGGGGGATTTTGCCAAATCTATCGGCTGATTGGTCTTGGGATGATGGAGCTTCTTTTCTATGGGCGGACAATCGTAAAAAAAGATTCGGTACAGCCTCTCGCCGTCCTCGCGCTTCAAATGCTTTATGCAGTGCGTCCAAAGATCGTTGGCGACCTGTGCCGAGTCGGAAGCGCGGTTTGGGCCGAAGTGTGTTTGATAGCGCCGGAGATAAAAGGCCCCATCCACTAAGATTGCTACTCTCATAAAAAAACTTATCTAAAAGCCCATGAAAAAGTCCTTGGGCTCGGCATCATCCATATTAAAAAGGCGATGCGTACTGCCAAGGACTGTGTATACGGTAAGTATAGAACAAAAACAGCCAAGAAAAAACTATTTTTTTGCATCGATCTTGGGGTGAGCTGGCAACCCCAACAAATGGTCCTGTCAAGAGCCTACGCGGGTTGAAGGTTCCTCGCCAGGTTCCAATCGGACAGGATTCACAAGATTTTGCAGGATTAACAGGATATTGTTATCGATTCTTCACGAAGAATAATCCTGGTCATCCTGTTAATTTTGTCCTCTTTGCGGTTGGCACCGCGATTATGTCAACAGCCCGTAGGATGGGCAAAGCGAGCGTCCGGCAAGCCGGTGTGAAGTTTCAGGCATTCCCCAGGGTTCCGCGAGCCAGGATTGCTTATCGGATGCACAAAGCGCCGCGTGCCCATCAATCCGTATCGTGCCGGGCGCCCCATTCCTTCAGGAAAGATATATTCGTTCCCATACTACAGACCGGCCCGTAGACTGGGGTGAGCTTGCGAACCCCGTCGATTGATACTGTCCACGGATTACGCAGATTCCCACAGATTGTTTCGCTTTTAATCTGTGAAAATCGGCATAATCTGCGGACAATAATCAGAGATTGTCTAAGCAGGCAGTTTCTTATGTGGGTGATGAATGGGCCTGACTTTCCTGCATACCGCGGACTGGCAGATCGGTAAGCGGTTCGCGCGGATTCCGGGGGACTCTGGAGCCGCCTTGCGGCTGCGGCGGCTGGAGACTGTCAAGGCTATCGCCGAGCTGGCGGAGGAGCGCCGGGTGGACGCGGTGCTGGTCGCCGGGGATGTCTTCGAGGACAACGCCGTTTCGGATGAGACCTTGCGGCGGACTATGCACGCGCTGGCTCCGTTCCGGGGTCCCTGGGTGTTGCTGCCCGGCAATCACGACGCGGGCTCGACCCGGAGCGCCTGGGGTCGTCTGCGTGAGCTCGCGGCGGTCCCGGAGTCGGTCATCCTCGCCGACCGCCCCGAGCCCATCGCGCTTCGTGGGGGACGGCTGCTGGTGCTGCCGGCCCCCTTGCCGCGGCGGCATGAGAGCCGGGATCTGACGGAGTGGTTCGATGCCGTGCCCGCGGAGCCGGGGGTGGCGCGGGTCGGGCTGGCCCACGGTTCGGTCACGAACCGCTTGCCCGCGGCGGCCGAGGGCCAGAATCCTATTGCCGATACCCGGGCGGAAACCGCCGCGCTCGATTATCTGGCCCTGGGGGATTGGCATGGCACGCTGGAGGTGGCGCCCCGGACCTGGTATGCGGGCACGCCCGAGCCGGACCGCTTCAGGACTAAGGACCCCGGCAATGTCTTGCTGGTGACGCTGGGGGAAAACGGCGCGGCGCCGCGGGTGGAGAAGGTGCTGGTGGGTCACTATCGCTGGGAGCGGATGGCCTGTGAGGTTATGGATGACGCGGGTCTGTCTCTCCTGGACGGCCGGTTGGCGGCCCTGGGCGACGGTAAGCGGACCCTGGTGAGACTGGGACTCGCGGGAACCCTGGATCTCGCCGCCCGGCAACGCCTGGACGAGCTGCTTGCCGACTGGCGGGCCCGTTTGCATTTTCTGGAGGTGGATGACGCGGAGCTGGCGGCTCGGCCCGGCCCGGAGGATATTGCCGCCCTCGGGGCCACCGGTTTTGTCCGGGATGCCATCGCGGCCCTGGTCGCCATCGAGGGGGACGCGGAACATGCCGACCAGGCCGATGCGGGGCGGGCCCTGCAGCTTCTTTACCGCGAGCACCAGGCGTTGCGCACATGAGCGCCATGTACTTCAAATCCATCGCGGTGGAGCGGTTCCGGCAGTTCCGGGGCGCGGTAACCGTGTCGGCTCTGGCGCCCCGGCTGAATGTCATTGCCGGCAGTAACGAGACGGGGAAATCCACCCTGTTGCAGGCCGTGCGCGCGGCCCTGTTCGACCGCTATACGAGCAGCGTCGGGGAGGGTTTCCGGCCTTACGGCGCCGCGGTGAGTCCCGAGGTGCGCCTGGTGTTCGAGCTGCACGGGACCGAGTACCGGCTCGCCAAGGTCTTTTCCCGGCGGCGCGACGGCGCGGCGATTCTGGAGACCGCCGACGGGCGCCGGTGGGAGGGGCCCGCCGCGGAGGACCATCTGGCGGAGCTGCTGGGGTTTTCCTATGCGCCGCGGGGCGGCAGCCGCCCGGAGCTTCAGGGCCTGGCGGGGCTTTTGTGGGTGGAGCAGGCCGGGGCCCATGCCCCCGTGACCCTGACGGATCCCTCCCGGCGCCAACTCCATGCGGTGTTCGAGCATGATATGCGGGAGCTGCTGGGGGGTGACCAAGGCGAGGTCTTGCACCGCCGGATTGCGACCTTGTGGGGGGAATGCTTCGATGCCCGGGGCAAACCCAAGGGGGATTACCGCCGCCTGGGGGAGCGGGAGGCGGAGCTGCGGGAGAAGTTGCGGACCATAGAGGGCGAACTGGCGGCCTACGAGGACAAGGTCGAACGCCTGGAGCAACGCCAGGCGGAGCTGCGCGCCTATGGGGAGGACGAGACCCTGGCGAGGGCCGAGGAGCGCCTCCGGTCGGCGCAGGCGGCGGCCACGCGGGTGGTGGACCTGCAAGCCCAGGTGCAGGCGGGTACCGAACAGCTCGGGCGGGCGAACGCCGAATGGGAGGCGGCCAGGCAGACTTGGGAGGGCCGCACCCGGTTGCTCGGCGAATGCGAGGAGGCGGGGAAAACGGCCGAGACCGCCGCGCGGGCGGCGCGGGACCAGGAGGCCGCGGCGGCGCGCCTGAACGAGCGGTTGGCGGAGGTCCGGGGCCGGCACGCCGAGATGGAGTCCCGCCAGCGGGACCAGGAGGCCGAGCTGCGCCTGATCCAGGACCTCGAGACCCTCGAGCGGCTGACGGCGGAGCACGCGCGTCTGGATGCCCGGCTCACACAGGCCCGCGCCGCGGATGCCGAGCGCCGACGTTGCCTGGCGGAACAGGAAGCGATCCGGGTGACGGAGAAGGCGCTCGCGACGCTGAAGCGGATCGAGCGGAAGCGGGAGCTGGCCGCGGAGCATCTGCGCGCCGCCGCGACCCGGCTCGAGTACTGGTTGGAGCCCGACGCGCCGGTCTATCTGGGAGAGAGTCACAAAAGCCCATCCCTGGGCTTTTGCGCCGCGGAAACGGAACATGGCGAGGTCCCGTTTCCTTCCTTTTCAACCGCTGACCGCGGTCGAAAATGGCGGTCCATCCCTGGACCGCAGGCGACACCCTCTCCGGAAGAGAAGCCGCTCGCCGGTGAGGGATCGGAGCTTCTGACCCGAGGCGCCGAGCTGTGCATCCCGGACATCGGGCGATTCCTGATTACTCCGGGCGGGGAGGACCTGGACCCGTTGCGGCGCGAGGTGGAACAGGCGGACCGGCGGCTTGCCCAGGAGCTTACCGCGCTGGGCGCCGCCGATATTGCCGACGCCGAGGCCAACTTGGGCCGTGCACGGGTGCTCGCCGACCGGGTCTCCCGCGCCGCCGCGACCCTCGAGGCCCAGGCGCCGGAAGGGCTGCAAGCCCTGGCGGATCAGCGAAGCGCCGGCGGCGCCCAGCGGGATGAGCTGCGCCGCAAGCTGGGCGACCAGGCCGAGCGGACGTTCGCACTGGAAGACCGGGAGGCGCTGGAGCGGGCGGTCCAGACCCACCACCATCAGGCCACCGCCCTCGCCGCCGAGGTCCGGGACGCAGAAGAACTGGCCCAGAAGCTACGCGAGACGCTGGCCGGGCTCCGGGCGGAAAAGACATCCGCGGAGCGACTCGCCCAACGGCGGGTGGAGGAGCTCGCGCGGGCCCGGGTCGAGGCGCCGGACGACCGTTTGGTAGAGACCCGGAGGGAGACGGAACGCAAGGTCGGCGCGAGCCATCGCCACCTGGAGACCCTGACGCGGGAACTGGCCGCCGAGGACCCGGAGGCCGTCGCGCGGGAGGTCGAACGGTCGCGCCGGGCCCGCGACGACATCCGGCGGGAGCTCGAAGGGCTCGAGCGCGAGATCCGCGAGCGGACGGCGGAGCTGCGCGCCCTGGGGCAGAAGGGCCTGGCCGAAGAGGTCGCCGCCGTTGCCGCGGATCACGCCTTCGCGGCGCTCCAACTGGAGCAGGCCGAGCGGCATGCCCGCGCCCTCGACCTGCTGCGACGCACCCTCGATACCGCCCTCCGGCGCGCCAAGGAGACCATCGCCCGGCCAGTCACGGACCGACTCCTGACCTATCTGCGCCGCCTGCTCCCGGAGGCCGCCCCGGCGGTGGACGCAGACCTGCTCCTCACCGGCATCGAACGCGCCGGCGTGGCCGAGGCCTTCGGCGATCTCAGCATCGGCACCCGCGAGCAGCTGGCGGTCCTGATCCGGCTGGCCTATGCCGATCTGCTCGGCGCGGCGGCAGTGCCCGTGACCCTGATCCTCGACGACGCCCTGGTCAATTCCGACGCCGACCGTCGGGAGCGCATGAAATCGATCCTCTACCAGGCGGCCGAGCGTTACCAGATCCTGCTCCTGACCTGCCACGGCCGGGAATACCGGGATACGGGCGGGACCTTCATCCGTCTCGAAGAGCAAATGGACCCGCCGGAAAACGACTGATCTCCGATATTAGAGACTGTCCCCAAAGGCCGTCTCTTAAGGGGATAGGGCAAAAGCTCGCATGTGGGTTTTCACGGTCCCCGCCTGCCGGAAAAAGCCGGAGGGAACGGCTCGAAAGCGACGGTTTTACTCTCCCTCTCCCACCGGGAGAGGGCCGGGGAGAGGGGGAGCAAATAGGGGTAATCGTTAAAGGGTTCCGGCAAAATAAGGTGAAATGGGGTACGAGTGTCCGCGGGCGCGCGCCCCGTTTTCGCGCTATCCTGATGTCATGTCGGGAGGTGGTCCTCTCCGTATCCGTCCCAGGCTGCCATGCACCAGCTGCACCTACTCAGCTACAACATCCAGGCGGGTATCCATACCCGTCAGTACAGCGAGTACCTGACCAGGAGCTGGCGGCATGTCCTGCCACACCGCGAGCATCTGGGCAATCTGGATCGCATCGCGTCCATGCTGCGCGAGTTCGATTTCGTCGGTCTGCAGGAGGTGGACGCCGGTAGTCTGCGTAGCGGTTTTGTCGACCAGACCAAGTATCTGGCCCACCATGCCCGCTTTCCCTATTGGTATAAACAGGTCAACCGCAACCTGGGCAGGATCGCACGGCACAGCAACGGCGTCTTGAGTCGGGTGCGGCCATTCGATATCACCGAGTACAAGCTTCCGGGGCTTCCCGGACGGGGGGTCGTGGTGGTGGAGCTCGCGACCACCGACGGGTCGGTCTTGGCCGTCTGTATCCTCCATCTGGCCCTCGGGCGGCGGGCGCGGCGTCGCCAGCTCGATTATGTTCGGGGGCTGGCCTCCCACTACCCCTATCTGGTCATGATGGGGGACTTCAATTGCGATTGCGGCTCCCGCGCGCTCAAGGAGCTGGTGGCGAATACGGCTCTGCGCGGGCTCGATTGCGAGCGCAAGACCTTTCCGAGCTGGTGCCCGCGGCGCAACCTGGATCACATTCTTGTCTCCGAGAACCTGCGCATCGTCGGGGTACGGGTCCTCGATTATTCGGCCTCCGACCATCTGCCCGTGAGCATGAAGGTCGCGCTCCCCGAGGGTATCCGGCTGACAATCTGAGCCCCGTCACCGGTATCCTGTTTCCATGTAATGTTGCAAATTGGCGGCCCTGAGTGGACTTGAGTGGACACCCTGGACCTTGTGGACGATGGACGGAGTGGACCTGGCTTTGTCCGATCCACCGTCTGTTGAGATTTTCCGGCTTCCTTAAGGGGACAGGCAATCGATGCCCACCGCGGCAAGCAGGCGCGCGGTCTCGAACAGGGGTAGCCCCATCACCCCCGAATAACTACCCCGCAGCTCCGCCACGAACAGGGCCCCCAGGCCCTGGATGGCATAGCCGCCGGCCTTGTCCCGGGGCTCACCGCTCTCCCAGTAGGCATCGGTCTCCCGCGCGCTCACCGCGCGGAAGCGGACCTCGCTGACGCTGAGCGCCCGTTCCTCGTCCGCGCCGACCAGCGCCACCCCGCTCAACACCCGATGCGTGCGTTCGGCGAGCAGCCGCAGCATAGCGGCCGCGTCGGCACGATCCCTCGGCTTGCCCAGGATCCGGTCGCCGACGACCACGGCCGTGTCGGCCGCCAACACCGGCGGACGGAGCGAGGAACCGACCCGCGCCCGACCGGCCCGGGCCTTATCCAGGGCCAGGCGCAGGACATAATCCTCGGGGGCCTCGCCGGGCCGCCTGGTCTCGTCCAGGTCGATATCGACGATCTCGAAGCGGACGCCGATCTGCTCCAGAAGCGCCCGCCGGCGCGGGGACCTCGACGCCAGAATCAGGGATGGCGGTTCCATGGTTACGGTTATAGGCGTGGCACTCGTCAGTCACCGTTATGGTGGAGCGGCACGCGGTTGGCCTGGATGACCTTCCGGGTAGTGTTGTAGTTTTGTGATCTGTGATTTTGAATCCGCAGATTACGCAGATTCTCGCCGATGAAAAAACGCAATAATCTGTGAAAATCGGCGTAATCTGCGGATAACAATGACGGTGAGGGAATGTTTCTACAAATGTAATCGACAATCGCCAACAGGTCGGCGCGAGCGGTCTCCCGCCACTCAAGAAGAGGCATGGCGTTTCCTGTCGATCAGGGCCTGCGCCTCGTCCATGACCTGGCGATGCGGCACCGCCGGCCGCGTGTCGTCCAGCGCCTCCCGCACCTTCGCCCGGAACCAGGCGTCATGGGCCTCCGGATCGGCCGTCAGACCGGCCGGCAAGCCGCCTTCCTTGGTGACACGGGTCAGCAGGATGCGAACGGCTTCCGAAACGGTCAGGCCGAAGTTGGCGAGTTTTTCCGCCGCGTCGGTCTTGAGCTTGTCGTCCAAGCGGATATGCAGCATCGAGGTATGAGCCATCGGGTTTTCTCCGGTTGTTCTCTGGATAAGTATGTATCTCATCTGAGATGCAGTCAACCCCTGCCCTTTGATTGTGTACCCCGATAGGCAAGACTTGCCCTATCTATCGAAATGTCCATAGACCCTATAGTATTCTATGCTCATCTTGTTTCCGGCAGGGAACGCCCCGTGGCCTTCCGGCATTGGGGGTAACCCCTTCGGAACGGCCTAGGGGACGTTCTCAATTCTCACACAAAGACACCAAGCCACAAAGGGATCGTGGGTCATGGGTAAGGCGCCGGTT
>JAIZWN010000406.1 GCA_020443945.1 Candidatus Thiosymbion ectosymbiont of Robbea hypermnestra
GAGTCCTCTGCATGGCGGTTATGCTCCTCGCAGTTCTTAACTTAGCAACCTGTCCAATTTTCGGGGTCCACTTCAGATTGGCCGCGGTACCTATCGCCGGCGGCGAAGACGCCGGGGAGGTGTATGGTAGGCGCGGTGGTGTCTTAGATTTGTGGTTTCCGGGATTTGGCGTAGAGACCTCCCCTCACCATTATTGTTGTCCGCAGATTACGCCGATTTTCACGGATGATTGCGTTTTTTCATCGGCGAGAATCGGCGTAATCTGCGGATTCAAAATCACAGATCACAAAACTACAACACTACCTTTTTTTCTCCTTTTCCCGGAAGGCGGGATGCGCTCCGCTTTCCTGCCCTGTTATGCGTGGTTATTTATATGGAGGTTTCTAAATACCGATTCAGGATCAGTTTGAACCAGCCTCAACAATATTTTTGCCGGACCTGTAGGATGACAGTGACCTTGTTCCCAGTCTTGGACAGTCCGCAAATTTACTCCAATTAATGCTGCAAATTTGGACTGCGAGAAACCTATGTGCTCTCGAATAGTTTTGACATCCGGTTCTTCAAATTCATACTTACGTGATGCCTGCAACTCACCACGCATTATTTTTCCGGCTTCTTGAACACTCGTTAGTAATTCATTAAACAGTTCATTATTCATTTCCAAGCTCCTTCTCAACGAGTTTTCTCAGCGTCGATAATTGCTCTTTTGTCAAATCACTATGCTCATATTTGGCATAAGCAAACAACATGTAAATTATGTCTTTGTGCACGGCCCAATAATAGATTATTCGCGAGCCTCCACGCTTACCTCGACCACTACCGTTCCAACGGATCTTTCTTATACCTCCGCTACCTTGAATTATGAAGTGGACCCCGAAAATTGGACAGGTTGCTAAGTTAAGAACTGCGAGGAGCATAACCGCCATGCAGAGGACTCG
>JAIZWN010000407.1 GCA_020443945.1 Candidatus Thiosymbion ectosymbiont of Robbea hypermnestra
GAGTCCTCTGCATGGCGGTTATGCTCCTCGCAGTTCTTAACTTAGCAACCTGTCCAATTTTCGGGGTCCACTTCAGACAGCCTATAGGATGGGCAGTAAGCGGTGCGAACCGCATCTTTGGACGGCGGGCGTGCTCAACAACAGCGTTAAACACGGGCTATCCTGGGCTGCGTTCCCCACCGAAGATTGAGCCCCGCCGGTTTTTATCCGCCAATGAACACAAATCAACGCAATGGAAGTTTGCCGTGGTTGTGCGCTGGGAGAGACCGAGGCAACAAGTCTTCCGAAGATCTCAATTCATTGTTTCCAGCTTCTCAACTCATGCCAATCATGGGCGCGGTAGGCTAAGATGGAAGCTGTTGCCGATACATCAATTATTATTGCCTTGCTCACGAGCGAAAAAGAACGGCAACATATTCTGCAAATGACCGAAGACTACGAACTGGTTTGTGCCGCCAGCATTGAAGCGGAAATTGGCAATGCTGTTTCCGCGATGTTTCGCCGCCACCGAATTTCTTTTGAGCAAGGCCAGGCAATCATTAGCGGCTTTCAAGCATCAAACTTCCGTACCTTACCCTTGAGCTTGCTCCGTGCCGCGGAAATCAGCCACCGCTGTAATATCTACGCTTACGATGCCTATGTGCTGGAGTGTGCGGAACGCTTGAATGCGCCTTTGTTCACTTTGGACAGCGGCATGAAACAGGCGGCAACAATACTGAACATCGCACTCATCGAGGTATAACTCATGCTCACTTATAGCTATGCGGATGCACAGGCGCACTTTCCCGATCTTTTGAAAAAAGCCAGGGAGCTCCGCGAAGTCTTAATTCGAGGGGAGGATGGTTTGTACTTTGTCATCAAGGTGCTCCCACAAAAACAAGCCAACTATCATTTACCGGCATTGAACCTGAACTTAAGCCGGGAGGAAATCGTTGACTGTGTGCGGGAAACCCGAATTCGTTAGGATATTGCACGCAAATTTCTTCTCTTTCAATTCGTCTCTGGAGTATTGTTTTTCAGGTTTTGCGTAGCTCATATACTCCATTGAGCTTTGATAGTCATCGGGATTCGTATCTATGCCCGTATAGCTTTCAAGCCACTGGCGAAACTGAGAAGTCAGGGTTGTGTGTTCCTGTTGCGCTTTTTTTCTTGCCTTACGAATCAACCGTTCGTCGGCACTGAGTGTAATGTTTTCTAACATTTCAGCCTCCATCGGATATCCACACGGCCTTAGTGTACACAAATTGACGGACACAAGGCACCGGTGAGATAGGCAGGCTAACCATATTTCGTCAACTTCTCTATGAAAAGGTCCCGCGATGGAAGTCAAATTCTCGCTCCGCTGAGAATGTAAAATAAGGCGAAATGGGGTACTGGTATCCTGAGCCGCCTGAGCCGAATGATTGGAGGCAAACCGACGCATGATCGCCCAAAGCCATTTTACCGTCGCCACCCGGGGACGAGGCACCTATGAGATTACCGGGAATGTGCGGCAGGCCGTGCAGGCAAGCGGCCTGAGGGTCGGCCTCTGC
Organism: Candidatus Thiosymbion ectosymbiont of Robbea hypermnestra; assembly: GCA_020443945.1. GTDB lineage: Bacteria > Pseudomonadota > Gammaproteobacteria > Chromatiales > Chromatiaceae > Thiosymbion > Thiosymbion ectosymbiont_B. The sequence continues at coordinate 1,533 of JAIZWN010000407.1, forward strand.
CATGTCTTCGTGCACCACACCAGCGCGTCCCTGATCCTGTGCGAGAACGCCGATGCCACGGTCCGGCGCGACCTGGACGCCTTCATGACCCGCCTGGCCCCGGACGGGGATGCCTTGTTCCACCACACCCAGGAGGGACCGGACGACATGCCGGCCCATGTGCGCGCCATCCTCACCAAGATGGACCTCACCCTGCCGGTCAGCGGGGGGCGTTGCGCCCTCGGGACCTGGCAGGGAATCTATCTCTACGAGCACCGCGTCCAGGGCCATCACCGAAAGGTGACGGTGACCGTCAGCGGGGATTAGCCCGCCTCCGGCATTCCGCCGTGGTGGTAAAGGCAACGCCAAGGGCCGCCCAACCGGAAGGGTAGTTTTGTAGGATGGGCAGTGAGCGGAGCGACATGATGTGATGGGCACGACGGACCATACCCCGATGTGGTAGACATAAAGATCGCATCAAACAATATGGTAAGCGGAGCGAACCGCATCGATCATGTTATTCGCCTGCCTCGACCGTTTCGTTCAGCCCGGTCGACCAATCGGAGGGATAAATCCCGCGCTCCACGAACCGATGAAAGCTGGAGTGTTCCCAATCCATTACCCGCCGAACCCAGCCATGTTTGACCGGATTCCAATGGATGTAATCCACATGGCGTTCGTAATCCCGATCATCACGAATCAGGTGCTCCCAGAATCGCCGTTGCCAGATCCCACGTTCTCCCCGTTTCCGGCGGCTTACGGATACTTGCTCTCCATGGGCAAGTGCGCGCGAAAACCCGGTCTTTATCAAGGTCCAGCGGTTTGAATAATCGCTGTCATCCGGTGGCAGGGTCCAAATGCAATGGATATGATCCGGCAATATTACGATTGCATCGATGGTGAACGGATGATCGGTTTTGACCTTGCGTAAGGCCCCTTTCAATCCATCGATATTGTCCGTCAGCAGTCGATTGTTGCGCCTTTCCGACAAATTCACCGTGAAGAACCAGGTTGCGCCTGGAATCCTTAGTCTTCTGTAGGCAGTCACCTCACCCGACCTCAAGTAGCTCCCGTAGATACTCTGTTCCACTGCAAGTCCGAGGTGAAATGGGGTGCTAGCGTGGGGATGAGGCGGGGCGGTCGGGCGCCCGATTCTGGGCCACGACGGTTCCGGTGGAATCCCGCCGGGATTTCAGCGCCTGCGCCAATTGGTGCACCGCCATGGCGTAGTAGCTGCTGTGGTTATAGCGGGTGATGACGTAGAAGTTTTTCAACCCGAGCCAATATTCGTAACCATTGCCGATGTCCAGCTCGATCAGGCTGACCTTCCCGCTATCCTCGAGCCCGTCGGGTACGGTGATCCCCGCTCGACTCAGGGTCTTGGGGCTATAGCCGGTGCTGTAGCCTGTTTTCATTGCCACGGCCCCCGCATTGCTCGTGGCGGCGCGGATCGTGACCGGCTCGCCTTTGCGCCAGCCATGGGACGCGAAGTAATTGGCGACGCTGCCGATGGTGTCCACCGGGTTCCACAGATCGCGCTTGCCGTTGCGGTCGAAGTCCACCGCCCAGTTGTGGAAGCTCGAGGGCATGAACTGGCCGAGCCCCATGGCGCCGGCGTAGGAGCCCTTGGGTTTGAAGGGGTCCAAGCCCTCGTTACGGCACATGATCAGGAAGGATTCAAGCTCGCCCGTAAAGAATTTGGCGCGGCGGGGGTAGTCGAAGGCCAAGGTCGCCAAGGCATCGATTACCCGTTGTTTTCCCAGATAGCCGCCGTAGCGGGTTTCGATGCCGATGATGGCGACCACATATTCGGGCGGCACCCCGTACTTGGCCTGGGCGCGCCGGAGCACTTGGTGATGGCGGTGCCAGAAGCCGATCCCTTTGGAGACGTTACCCGCGGTGAGAAACTTGGCGCGATAGCGAAGCCAGGATCCGTTCGGTCGCTTCGGCCGCTTGGCCTGCGAGCTGCTCTTGACCTTGGAGCGGTTGACCAGGTCGAGGATCCATTGCTGGCGCTCGGTCCGCGCCAGGACTTGCTGCAGATGCGCCCGCTTGAAGCCTTCTTCCCGCGCCAGCTTGTCGATCAAGCGGGCCGCGGCGGGATGGTCCTGATAATTGACGGGGACGGGGGTCTCGGACGAGGATGCCGCGGCATCGGGGACGGATGCCTGCCGGGGGACCGGGGCGACAACCTGGACGTCGGGGGAGGGGAGGACCGGCTCGACCGGCTGTTTTTCGGCCGGGGCGGTGGCTACCTTGGTCTTCGGCGGTGGTGGCGGCGATTCCTCCGCGGTTTTCTCGGGGCTGGAGCCGCAGGCGGCGAGCAGAACAAAAACCGGCATCCAGGCAATCCGTAACCAGTTACGCATGGCTGTTCCTCCCTTATACTTTGGACCGCAGTCGGTATACGCCGAGCTATCTGGCCGTCATTCCGGCTGGAGCGCCAGGATCGCATCTACTTTCACCGCCGCCCCTTTGGGCAGGGCGGCGACGCCGCCGACCGCCCGCGCCGGGTAGGGCGCGCCGAAATATTCGGCCGTGGCCTGATTGACCATGGGAAAGTCTACCAGGTCCGAACAGGACCCCGCCGCTTAACGGAAAAACGGGAAATCCCAAAGATGCAAGATAGGCAAGGAGACGCGGCGGGTCAATGGGCGCTTTCCCGGAAGACTCGCACGGGCCCGTCCATGGACTTTTGCGACGGGCCTCCGGAGGGAGGGGGTGGCAGGGGGAGGGGACAGCAAAGAGACTTTACGCCCTTCGCGCCTTGGTGGTTTAAACCGTTCCGCCGGCTGCTTCTTGCCTCACCAAGAATGTAAGAGGCTGTTTAAAAACCAACCCATTGATTTTGCTTGGTATGGAGTCATTAACCGGATCGGGTGGTGTTGTAATTTTGTTGTCCCTGGGTATATACGCTGAATCTCGGAAACAACCAAAGCAAAACAGGTTACGGTTTTGTCGGCACGCGCGTCGCGATCTGCTAATAGGACAGGATTTTCAGGATGAACAGGATTATTTTTTGTGGGTTCTGAACGTTCGCCGCACGGTGACACTGTGTCCAAAATTGAGTAATGTTCTAACTTTGTTGTTTCCGGGATTCAGTGTATATACCCAGGGACAACAAAGTGACGGCACCACCGCTGACAGGTCGAGCAATTCTGCGTGGTTCGTGCGGTCTTCCAATCGTACAGGATTAACAGGATTT
>JAIZWN010000408.1 GCA_020443945.1 Candidatus Thiosymbion ectosymbiont of Robbea hypermnestra
GAGTCCTCTGCATGGCGGTTATGCTCCTCGCAGTTCTTAACTTAGCAACCTGTCCAATTTTCGGGGTCCACTTCAGAGGATGGTTCCGGCCCAGCATCCGCTCGCGGCCCTCGAGAGCACGCAGATACAGCGGCTCGGCCTCGCTAGAACGGCCTTGCGCTCGATACAAATCGGCAAGGTTGTTGACGCTGGTTAGGGTATCGGGATGATCCTGGCCCAGGATCTGCCTGCGGGTCTGAAGGGCACGCAGATAGAGTGGCTCGGCCTCGCTGAAACGGCCGTGTGCTCGATACAACTCGGCGAGGCTGTTGGCACTGATGAGGGTATCGGGGTGATCCTGGCCCAATATCCGCTCGTGGGCCTCGAGGGCACGCACCAAAAGCGGTTCGGCCTCGCCATAGCGGCCTTGGTCTTGATACAGCCCGGCGAGGTTGTTGGCACTGACGAGGGTATCGGGGTGGTTCTTACCTAGTATCCGCTCACGGGTCGCGAGGGCGCGCAGATACAGCGGCTCGGCGTCGCTAGAACGGCCTTGCGCCTGATACAGCGCGGCGAGGTTATTGAGGCTGATGAGGGTGTTGGGGTGGTCCTGGCCCAGAATCCGCCCGCGGGCCTCGAGGGCGCGCACAAAGAGTGGCTCGGCCTCATCATAACGGCCCTGTACATAATACAGCATGGCGAGATCGTTGACGCTGATGAGGGTATCGGGGTGGTCCCGGCCCAGGATCCGCTCGCTGGTCTCCAGGGCACGTCGATTGAGCGGCTCGGCCTCGCCATAGCGGCCTTGTGTTCGATACAGTTCGGCGAGGTTGTTGGCACTGGTGAGGGTATCGGGATGGTCCTGGCCCAGGATCCGCTCACGGGTCTCAAGGGCACGCACCAAAAGCGGCTCGGCCTCACCATAGCGGCCTTGCGCTAGATACAGTACGGCAAGGTTGTTGACACTGTTGAGGGTTCGAGGATGTTCCTTGCCCAGGATCCGCTCGCTGGTCTCCAGGGCGCGCAGATACAGCGGCTCGGCCTCGCCATGGCGACCTTGCGCGTAATACAGCCCAGCGAGGTTGTTGACGCTGGCGAGGGTATCGGGGTGGTCCTGGCCCAGGATCCGCTCGCTGGACTCCAAGGCTCGTAGATAGAGCGGCTCGGCCTCGCCATAGCGGCCTTGCTGCTTAATTGAAGCCGCGAGGTTGTTGAGTGCGGTAAGTGTTTCTTGGTGCTCTTGACCGAGGTCTCGTTCGCCTAGGACCAATGCCTCGCGGGCTACAAGATCCGCCAAGGCGTACTTGCCGTCTCGGAGGAGGTAGACCGTGGTTCCGTTGAGGGTGCCGACCAGATCCTCCGCGGTCGGCTCTCTGCCTGACTGCTCACGGAGCTTTTGGAGTACAGTATTGGAGGCGGGGCCAATGGGCTCCACTGCCCAGGCCGGGCCGGCCGTAGCCAGAAGTATGAGCACCAGGTATGCGATTCCGGGTCCTGTGTTCATCCTCTTTGGCCTGATTTCCGACTACCCATTCTTCAGCGCGTATTGGTGCAGAATTTCGTTAATCAGGGTTTGGTACGGAATCCCCCGCCGGAGTGCAATCGACCTGATCCGGGAAAGATTTCGTTGCGGCACCGCAATGGAAATGCGTAATCGATTTCCATTAATCGTCCGCAACGCCGATTTTTTCCAATCTTGCCGCTGTTCTTCCAGGTCTGGGGTAGAAACCCATTCTCCCGCCTCGCTCGATTGGTAGAGCGCGAACTCCTCGTCACTGTCGAAATCTTCGCGTGCCGGAAGCGGCGGTAATCTTGGCTTATTCATGGCGATCAAAGGTGCCGGTAAATCATCATGTGATGTTCGACGTGACTCAGGGAGATACCTTATCACTTTTAAGTTCACCACTACCCTTGCGTATTTTTCGTGGTTGGGCGTGGTTGGGGGCACCCACATCGGATCAGGATCTACCCGGATTGGTCGGTATCCGACGCAGGGCATGGACCCGACTGTGCGGTATCCGGAGTGTCGGCATCTCGCCGCCGTTCTTGCCGGGTCGGAACAGATACAGGGATTTGTCCGTCTCCAGCAGGAGCCGGTATTTGCCCTCGGCCAGCTCCCGGTGCACCCGTTGCAGTCCGGCTGGGAGGGTGTCCGAACCCGGCTCGGTCCAGACCCGTACCCAGGAGTAGCCCTGGAAACCCGATTCCCGATGCTCCCGGTAGTTGGCCTCGGCAGCGAGTCCGCCCAGGGAGTAGAACAGCAGGAAGGCCAGGGGGACCCAGATGGGCATAGCCGGGATCAGGATGGGGCCGAGACGGGCCCACAAGACCAGGACCGCGACGAGCAGGATGGCGATGGGCAGTATCAGCCACCAGTAGACCTTGACCATCCAAAAGCCGTACATGAAGTGGTACTCGTAGGGGATGCCGAGGCCGATGAGCCCCAGCTCGAAGTGGTCGTACCAGTGGTAGGCATAGGACCAACCCCCGGCGTAGATCAGGGCCGCGATCAGAGTGGCGGCGACGGTGATGTCCAGGACGCGGGGGCTATTTCTCATGCTCAATCAACTCCGGTCGTAGTCAATGACAGGTTTCTACCTCGTCGTCGTTCCGGGTGGGACCCCGGAATCCAGCTGCCAGGGATGGCGACCTTGAGAACACAATCGATGTCCGTTTTTTCTTCCGGGCCTATGCGGAGATAGTGCAAACATCAGGCATCGCGGGTTCCCGTGACTTGCCGTCCCTGGCACCTGGGTTCCGGCAATCCCTGCCGGAATGACGGCCAACGGGCGCCTTACCCATGATCCACGATCCCTTTGTGGCTTGGTGTCTTTGTGTGAGAATTGAGAAC
>JAIZWN010000409.1 GCA_020443945.1 Candidatus Thiosymbion ectosymbiont of Robbea hypermnestra
TGCAAGCTCGCGCAACGAAGCGGATGGTCGCTTCTCGTCGCGTCCGAAGGGAGCCCCCCAACCGCGCCAAGGCCAGGTGTGGCGTGGCTCTCTCGCTCGGTGCTCTCTCTCGCCTGGGCGCGGTTGGGAAGGCTCTGAGGGTGAAAAATAAGGTGAAATGGGGCACTAGATTGAGACTCCGAGAATTCTGTCCAGGGTCTCGATCGCCTGACCGCGGCTCAGGCGCATGGTCACGCGGTCGGCGACCGCCGATTCGGCGATGGGGGATTTCAGGCAACGCTCGCAACCCTCGTCCGGGTCGCAGTCGCAAGCGGCGAGCCAATGTCGGGTCAGCTCGAGCAGATGCACCAGAAAGGCGGGATCTTCGTCCATGGATTGGATCAGCCCGATGCCACCCGGATAGAGGTCGACGATCATCAACCCCCAGGTCTCGCGTCCCTCGATCGGGCGACCATTGAAGGCGAGGATCCCGACCGCGTCTTCCTCGACGCCCACATGAACCGGAAAAACGTGGCGCAGGGCCTGGACCAGAGAATGCAGGCCCAGTGCCAGATCCTTGACCAACTCGGGCGGCACCTCCAGCAGCAGGCCACCGGTGGACAGCACCAGGCTGCGGATCTTGGCCGGTAACCGCAAGTGCTCGCGCCGACGCCAGTGACCGGTAGCGGGGTCCTGGAGGTACTCCAGGCAGCCGCTGATGTGTTCCTGGTAGTCCGTTGTGACCAATGATCGCTTGAGGCTGCGCTGTACGATTTGCACGTCCTTCTTACCGGCGAGCAAACGAGTGTTGATCAGCTGGGGGTCGAAGATGCGCCAAGTCTTTACGACATGGTCCTCCGGCCGGCAATCGATGCGCATGGCGCCGTCTTCGCGGACAATCTCGTCGACGGACTCCCACTGCCGGATGCGGTAGCGCTTGCCGTCGTTGACGAAGACCCGCCATGGATAGGCGACGATGGTGATCCGCTCCGGATCGATGCGGGTAATCGTCGCATCTCCGGGATCGAACAGATCCACCAGCCGAGTGCCGATGGTATCCAGCGGCGGAACCCGACTCCGGGGCAGGTTGGAGTGGTACTCCACCTCTACCCTGAGCCGGTGGCTCTGTTGATCCGGGACCAGGTAGCGCACGTCCCGGCGTTGAATCAGGTTGCCTTGCTCGAGCTGGGCAAGGGTTCTGCGGATCTCGCCGGTCCCTTCCCAACGAAAGGTCCGGTTGAGATCGCTCAGGGTCGCCGGCAACTCGTGCAAGGCCAACAGCAAGTGGCGCTTGACCACTCCCGGCTGGGGCTCGGAGGCGACCATACGCCGCTTGCTGTGAAGCACCCGATTACGGACATCACACAGTCCCTCCAACAGGTAACGCACATAGGGATTGCCGAACGCGGGAACCAAGCCCACATGCAAAGATTCCTGATCGGGACCGGCACGGCCGCTCTGGGCGATGATCGACGGCAGGGCCAATACATCGCCGGAATCTACCTCCAGAATCCGCGCGCCGGCGGTCGCCGGATCGTCTTCCAGCGATCGGCCCAGTTCACGATCACCGACGGGTCTGCGCAGATACTGCTCCACCGCTTGGGCATCCATGTGGGAAGCCGGACGCAGATGGGTCCGCCATCCGGTTGCCACCGATGCCCTCGCCGCCTCCAATGTGGTGTCCTTGCTATGCAGGGCGACGGCGTTCTCGGAGACCCTATCCGACGCATCCCGGGATGACCGGATGCACCCGCCGAGCAGGTGGAGTTGGGTAGTGCGGGCGAAGCCGTCTCCGATCTCGGTCTGGTTCTTGACCGGGAAGCGACCCGGCAGGCACAGGTCGAAGAAGCGGCTGAACTGAGTTTCCCCCGTGCGGGGACCGCGCGCCAGCGCGAGCTGCTGGATCGAGTCTGCCCCCCGGTGCTCGAGCAGGCGCTGAAAGCGGTGCGATATGGCCCAGAAATTGGCCGCCAGGACGCCGGAATACTGGTGCAGGTCCCACCATACCAGAGTCCCGACACGGTGCAGCAACGCCGGGTGTTTTTCCAGGTGGGGGATCAAGCGATCGGACAGGGTCTTGGCGTCGGTAATCCAGGCGAAGGCGGGGCTGTCGATCCGGATTTCGACATCGAGCAGGGCCGCGGAGCGGCCGTCGGGTAGCCAACGGGCAAGCGCGTCACGGAAATCCTCCGGGTGGTTGGGAACCACGATCAGAGTCACCGCATTGGCACTGGTGATTCTGCGCTCGGCGAGCAACGCAATGCCTTCGATCTGACCGCAGTCGTCGGGGGCCATCAGCAGGCGGTTACCCTCACCCTCGAGCAGCGCGTCCAGCACCTGGTGAGAAATCTTGCGCTCGGTCAGGTCGTTACGGAGCGGACGTGATCCGGACTCCGGAACGGGTCCGGCATCCCCTTCGAAAACGGCCAGGGATTGCACTTCCAGGCCCTGCTCACGCAGGGCCTGGGGCCACGAGGGCAAGGGTGGCGACGTCTCCGATCCGCTCACCGCCGGTGGCGCTTGTGCCTGTGCCTGCGCCTGTGGTGGGGTTCCTCTGCTCAGGGCGATCAGCACCAGATTGGCAACCACCAGGATGGTCAGCGACCAGAGTGCGGCGGGATAACCCCCGGTGGAAGTAGCCGGCAGGCGGTCGATGGCGAACAATGAAAGCACCGCTGGCGGAACCGCCAGGACCGGGATCAACCACAGGCGCGAATTCCACATGCCCAGGGCGCCGGCGAGCCACCGCCCTTTGGTCGGATTCTCGATGTCGGTAAATCCCACTATGAGCAGCGCCAAGGCCCAGATCGCTACCGGCAGCACCAACGCAAACCAATACCGCCACATGTCCCCGGGCGTCCGGAGGTCCGGCATCATGTGGATACCCAACCGCCAGAAGCGCAGGTCGAATTCCTGGAACAACCAGCTCAACAGCGCCGCCGGCACTAGAATCGCCAGCGTGACCGAAAGGATGCGGGTCCAGTAAGTCCCTCGATCGTGGGTCTTGCGTGCCACCATTCGATCGGCGATCAAACCGAGCAGCCCGACGGCCACGACAACGGCGAGGAGGGGCAACCAGGTACTCATGGGGTCGGCCCCAAGGCGTCTGGGGGGATGTTCAGATGGCGCTTGATCAGATAGACCCGGGACGGATCTTCCCCGGTGCATATGCGCTCGTCCTCTACCCCGATCCCCTGCAACCTATTGCGAATGCCCGTCTGTCCCGCCCAAGCGTTCGGTATCACGCAAAAAACCTCGGTGGTGCCCTTGGCCTTGTCCGCGTCGATACGAAAGGTGAGGTCGAATCCGGATTGGGTGGCGAACGTTTCGGTAGCCGCTACGCGTAAGTCCCACTCGGTCCCGCTTTTGGCATCGCTCAGGTCGTCCCGGAGCTTGGTCAGATAAGGGCGACTGAGATGATCGACGAACCCGAACAGGTCCAGAAAGGCATTACTGAAATACCGGTTCCAACCAGCGAAAGGGGTAGGCAGCTCTTCCTGGTGGCCTTCGAAATGGGAAGCCGTGGCGGGCTTGACCCTCATCATCCCGTGCAGGTCGGCGTCGTTGGCAAGCAGGGTATGGGCGCTGTTTTGCGGCGGCTCCAGGTGGCCACCGTGGAATCCCTGCATGCGCAGGAATTCCCCGAGCTGGCCCCGCAGCCAATCGATCTCGCGGCCACGTTCCGTGAGACGATCGCGGAACCCCCCGAGCACCTGCCGCAGTTCCGTGGCGAGGGTTGCGTGCATATTGGCTTGCACCTGGTCCAGTATCCCCCGCAGCCGATCGCAGTCGCTCAGTATGGCGTCGCGCAACCGCCCGCGCAATTGGTCCAGGTGGAAGGCACGGGCGCGCAGAATACCTCGGGTCAATCGCCGCTGAACGAGCAGCCGCAGCAACGGCCATATCAGCACCGCCAGCATCGGCGCGATCAGCACCGGACGGTCGAGCAGAGTAACCACCCCCACTAGGGTTTGATACCAGGGCGTCTCCGCTACGGCCAGGTTGGGCAACCAACGCAGGAGTTCGCGCACGAAGGGTGTTATCGCCAAGGCTAAGGCGCCGGCGAGCAAAGGCCACAATCGGTTCAGTTGTCGGCCGAAGCCGCGGAGCCATTCGTCGCGCTCGCCGATGTAGGCGCGGTGGACCGCCTCGGCGGTATCCAGTCCGGGACCATCGCTATCGGCCAGGTCGGTCGGTTTCCCACCACGCCGAGTCAAGATACGGATTGCCTCCTCGATCTCGGCCAGCACCGACGCCAAGGGCACCGGCTCGAGCGGGTCGTGCAGATCCTTGGTAACCGCCTCTTCGATGGCCGAACCGCCGTCTTTGAGGTGTTCCTCACGGACCCGTCGCGCCCAATCGAGTCCCGCCCGGCCGAGTTCCAGCTCCAGGAGGCGGGCGCGCCGGGCGAACAGCTCTCGGGCCCGTTCGGGCCACTCCTCCGATTCCTGTCCAGGCAGGGCCAACAGTTCTTCACGGATGGCCGCGACGCCTTCCTCCCAGCGGGCCGTGAGGGAGCCTTCACCGTCGGTGATCTCGTGGACATCCCCGAAGAAGGGTTGTAACGCCTTGGAGACCCGCCGCGCCTTGCGTGTGAAACCGACCTCACGACTGCCCCGCAGGTACGGCAACCAGCCCTCGCCGAACGATGCCGCGGCGATACGGCTCAACAGGGGTGGACTGCGCTCCAACAAGCGGATGCCGAAGGCCGCGGCGATCTGCTGATCCTGACCGGTCTGCTGGTAAAGCTCACGCAGCTGTTCATGGTCGCGCAGCCCGGCGAACAGCAACAACTCGATGAACAGGGTAGCCTCTTCGTAGCGGCTCTTGGGGTCGCGGACACTGTCCTGGGCGCGTCCGTCCACCAGATAGCAGCGGTCCACCGCCGGAAACTTAGCATCCAGATTGGCCTTCCAGCCTTCCATCGAGCGGCGTAGCGAGCGTCGGACCGCGGCACCCGCGCCGTCGCTACGGTGATAGTTATCGAAGTCGAGGACCTGGACACAGCTGAGCTTGCGCTTGCTGCGCAGAGTTGTTTTCCAGAGGGGATTATCGGTCACCAGACGCTTCAACAGTGCCCGGGTGAGGGTGTCGAGGGTACCGATCCTGCTGGGTTGGTCGATGTGGGCGACGATCACCAGGTCGAGTCCGCCGGCAATCCTGCGCTCCTTGGCAATCCCAGGCTCACGCAAGGCGTCACTGGCTTCGGCTACCGCCGCGCTCAACTCCCGCTCGGCCGTGCCGGGCCGGTTCTCGATGGTGCGGATCTGACGGTGGAGATCATCGATGAAGTCGGCCTGGCCGCCGCTGCTGTCGAGCCCGCCGCCCAGGTCCCCTGTGCTGTCCGGCATCCACAGCAATGCCAGATCACGCAGCCGGCGTACACCGACACCGGCGCCGTCTTCGCCGGCCGGTGCCTGGGCCCATTCCAGGGAGCCGCGGGGAGCGGTATTGTTGAGCAGACGTTCGAGCACCTCGCGTCCAAAGGTGCCGTGTCCGATCAGGATGGTCGGTTTGGTCATATCCTCGCATACCGCCGGACCGATTCCTCGGCCGCGACCCGTTGGAAGGCGAACTCGTGTATATCCGCTTGCACCGAGGCATGTTCGATGGTCATGTTCACCACATTCCCTCGCGCGTCGAGATCGAGGTAGAGGTTTTCAGTGAGCTCCCGGGTCTCGGATACCGGGTGGTCGGAAAACTCCAGCTGGGCCGTGTCCGTATCCTCGAAATACGTGATCTTCATCTCATGGCTCCTGGAAATCCCGGTCGAAAAAGGCGTTATGGAGGGTCTCACCGTCTTCGAGCAAGACGATGCGCAAGTACTTTCCCACCTCCTCGATATAGGCCCATTTACGAATCCTACCGTCCTGTTGGACTTGAGTAACCAACGGCTGCCGATTGACCGCTTCGATCCACGCCAACTCGATCCCAGCGCGGTCCGGCCGTTGACGGGTGTAGAGAAAATACCGGGTGAACTTCACGTCTCGTTCCCTCCCTTATCGATGGCGAAGTTCTCCAGGTAATCGTGGTAAAGCAGTAGGTTGAAGCGACGGAGGAACCCCAACACCCGATGTTGGGGTTCGTTCCTCACCCCAACCTACGAGCTGCATTAGAACCACGGATGGACACGGATAAACACGGATTATGATCTGTGTTTATCCGTGTCCATCCGTGGTTCTTCGGTGCGGTTCGTTTGAGAACGCCCCTTAGTCGACGTCCAGGTCCAACGGCTGGTAACCGATTGGGGCCGCATGGTCCCCGGCGGGCAGCTCGCCGCGCCCGCGCAACAACCGTTGCAAGGCGCGGATTACCGGCCGATCGAGGAAATCATCCTTGGACGCCGAGGCACTGAGCTCCTTCTTCTCGGTCTCCTGGAGTCGGGTATCGAGCCACTGGTCCAGCTTGGTCCGCTTCTTGGTTACCACCTCGGTACCGAACGCCTCGGCGGCACTTTCGATCTGGCTTTCGAGTGCCTCGCGCAGCTTGTCGCGGCCGTGGATCTCGCCCAGCTTATAGAGGGTACCGGACAGCAGGGAATGCAGGACCAGCTCCGGTTTGCCGTCGCTGTCGACCCAGGCCCAGGTGCCCCGTACCGGTCGGATTACGCCGGTGACCAGACCGGATTCCAGGATTTCCAGGGCCCAGGAGACACCGAGCTCGGAGCCCCGGGGATTCAGATTCGGGAGCGAGCGTTCCCAGCGGAAATCCGTATGCAAATGGTATCCCCGCTGCTCGTCGGCGGCGACCCGGAGATAAGCCTCTTCGATCTCGTCGGTGATCGCCGGAAAATAGTACAAGGGAATCGGTTGCTCCACATCGTGCACGATAATCAGCCGCGGGTCGTGCCACCGATCCACCTTCACCTGCCGCCCCGACTCGGACAGGATATCTTGCAGCTGGTGCTGGAATGCCTCACCCCCGTGACCGGCGGTCTCGGTATCGATACCCAGGATCAGCTGACGGGTGCGGTTGACGACCACGCCATCGGCCAGGGCCTTGGTCTCGGTGGTGCTGACCCGCGCCAACACCCCGGCAATCTGGGCCAGGGCACGCAGCTTCATGGTCTTATATTCGGCGATTGCATCCGCGCCGGGGCCCTCGGCGCCGGCCCGGTCGGTGAGCATCAGACGCGCCTCCAGGTCCAGACCCCGGACCAGGTCGAGGCCCTCCTCACCCTTGATCCTCGGCGCCAGGTGCTTGTTGCCCAGGTCCACCAAGGCGCGTTTCAGATCAGCGACGGTACGCTCCAGGGTCTTCTCCTCGACTCGGCCACTTTCGTCCACCGTCGGCTTGAGCTCATTGGTGATGGTCCGGGCCAGCACTTGCCGGTCGAAGGTAGCGAGAAAACGCCCGCCGGCGACAAACAGCTCATCGTAGACCCGATCCCAGATGCGTTCTCGGGGCTCCGTCAGGGTCTGCAAGATCTCCACGCGCAACGCCAGCGGGGCAACCCGTGAATGCTCACCGCTACGCAGACGCTCGGCCTCCGCCTCCAGCTCCCGCACCAAGGTGTCCATCCGGGTGGCGAGGCGCACGAACTGGCGCGAGCGGCGCTTGAGGTACTCATGCAAGGCTCGGAACTGGGCCAGACGGACCTTGGCATCCAGTAACTTGATCGCCGCGCCGCGGACGCGACTGTATTCGTTTTGGGCCTCCTGGCGAACCTGTTCGAAGTCGCGATCGCGGTTACGGACGATCCCCTTGATGCCACCCGGACCAGTCGCGGCACGTTGCAGGGATTCATAGATCTCCTCGCGCAGGCGCCTGCGCACCCCTGGGTTGGCCAACAGGTCGGCCTTCTCGGCCTTGGCAAACTGATCCTCCGCCTGGGGCAGCCAAACGCCGGTGCAGTGCTCCAGCAGCCGTATCACCAGATAGCGCTCGGCGATGGGATCGAGCCCCAGGTCGTTGATCGCGTCACCCTCCTCCGCGGCGGAGACCAGCTCGGGGCTCTGGGTGGTCACCAGCTGGTTGCCGAGGCGAATCTCTTCCTCCAGCTTGGCGATGGAGTCGATGTAGATATTGACGCTTTCCTTGGGGAAAAACATGGAGCGATCCTTGATGCTGATCCTGGTGATCAGCCTCTCGCGCTGCTCGGCGAGCTTTTGCTCCACCCTGTCCATCAGGGTGATACCGCGCTGCTCCTCGCCCTTGTCGTCGGTCCCCGTGACCGCACCCTCGTCCACCGATTCCACCAACCGGAACCAGTAGCCGTCCTGCAGGTCCTCGGCGGCGTCCTGGCGACGCAGCTCGCGCACCGAACGGACGAAGGAATCGTTTATCGCCTGCCCGCGCCCCTGCTCCGACATCTTCTGGAACCTGGGGTCCCCATAGTCCACGGCCAGCTTGGCCAAGGCCCGGACCCGGTCGTCGCCGGGAGCGGAGCGGTCGACCCCGAAGGTGATCTGGCTGCGGATGCCCTGGGCCGCGAAGCGTAGGGCGCAGTAGTCGAGCAGGTCGTCGCCGGGCAGGACCATGGCAGCGGCCCCATAGGCGCCGAAGTTCTTGGTGTAGCCCTCGCCCACATCGGCAAGATCGCCTGGGTATTTGGTCAGGCCCTCGAGCTTCTTCTCATAGTTGTCCAGCTCGCCGGCCAGGTTGTCGATGATCGGGGTAAAAACCTGCAGGAATGCGGAGTCGGCGATGACGGCCTCGGCATTGCGCAGCCCCAGGTGGGGCGGGCGATCCACGACGAAGGTCATGAAGAAGGGGCGCTGGGTAACCCGCGGGACCTCGTCCGAGTTCTCGTCACGGACATAGGCAAAGCTATCGCTGGTGCGGCCGGTCTGCTTGACCTGATCGTAATCGAGCTTGGTCAGGTGCTCGAGCTCCTTGAGCGCCGCATAGGTGTTGGCATGGATATCCGAGTGCAGCTCCGGACCCACCTTATCGGTCAACAGGGTGGACAGCAGCAGGTTGGCGATCAGGCGCGGTTGCCACTGGCGCTCCCGGATGATCTCGTCGATCAGATAACCGGCGGAGAGGAAGCTGCCGGAGCCGGTACCGCCGGCGAGGGAGCAGAACAGATAGACATGAATCTTGGGCGGTCTCGGCTGGCGCCAGGTATTGTTCGGACGCAACAGGTCGGCGACCAGCTCGTCGATGCGGCGGCGGATCTCCGGGGAGTGGTAGAAAAACCCGAGTCGGGACTCGAGCCGGATCTGACCGGCGCCGGGCTTGAAACCGGGGCGCGGCTGATAGGCCGCATCGAGCCAGTCCCGGGTCTGGACGTCCTGGGACTTGCGCAGGTACTGTACTACCTTGGCCTTGTCGAAGGCGGCGATATTGATCCGGTTGCCGGGCCGAATGTACTTGAGCTTATGTTGATCCAGCTCGTTGGTATCGATGGATAGAAAGGTATTGAGCCCCTCCAGCTGGGTGGACCAGTTCGGCAACCGCTCGGCCCGGCCGGCGATGCGATCGACAATACGGGAACCGACACCGCCGAGCCCGACGAACAGGGTGGGAATGATGGTGCCTTGGCCGGATTCGTATGCTTGCGGCATATCACTTGCTCCTCAAAGGTCCGGAATCGTCGCGTGGTCCTGACAGTTGTTGACATTCATCTGCAAGACCGTGGGTTTTATATCTAGACCCATATCTAATCTTTCCCTTGATATTCGACAAACGCCGTAAATTGCGTGCCATCCCGGATCAGTTTGGCATAAATACCGATTTTATCCGTCACAGCCGACACAGTGCCGGTAAATAGCTGCCCGTTATTCTCCAGATGATGCCACATCTCTCCGTCGATCACTACGACTTTCAGCGCGGACGGTATTTTAATGGAAAAATGGTGCCGTTTGCCTTTTTGCAGGTAATAATCGAGCGGTGCATTCAAATAGGCATTGCTGTTGGTAAAAGAAGCATAAGTTTTAGGAAAGAGATTATTTGCCTTGCCCTGTCGTGCCCGGATAGTGTAAGCCATTACGGAATCATAACTACCTTCCGTATGACGTGGTTTGGCATACAGCCGCAGTAGATATTCACCTTGGCGGGGAAAAGCCGCCCACACCACATAACGGTCGCCTTGCCGCTGGAGAAAGGTGTGCATATCCGGTAATTCGATTTTGCCCGGCTGCTGATATAAATCGGCCGTCATGACGACATTATCGGGAGACAGAATGCTGATTTGCTCAACGGGATTTTGTGTGCTGATAATGCGCCTCTGGTGACTGTCCGGTTGCAAACCGTACCGGAAAAATTCAGGCTCGACATCGAGCATTGCTTTAAATTCGGTGGAAGAAACAGGCGGGGAAAGTAGCTGCCAGGATGCTTCATCCGGCAGATGACCATAAATAAACTGTTCAGGCGGTGTCATAAAGTAAAAATTCTGTAATCGTCTGACAAACTGGCCGCTATCGCTTACATAACCCGCGCCCCAGGTAGCATCCAGCAAATGCCAGCGTCCGTCTATTTTGACCGCATTCCAGGCGTGATCACCCAAACGGCCTGTTTGCGCATAGCCGTAACCTTTTGATTTACCTATAACTTCACGGACTTCCAGCCCCACGGCTTCCGCCAAACTATGAAACAAACGGCTATAGCCGGAACAAACCGCGCTACGCCTACGCAAAACACCCTCCGGCGTCAAATCCCCGAACTCCCCGCTGAAAAGCCCTTTTGTATCATAGGCAATGTTTTGACTGAGCCAGTAAAAAATGGAATAGGCCAATTCGGTCTGATTTTTGGCCGGCTTGCGCAAATAATCCGCTAAATCGGATAAGGAATGTGTGACCTGTACCGGGGTATCGAGTACATGTTTCCGTAGATGGGGGAATAGGGGCGTATCCGAGGGAATATAGCCGTTTCCGCCGCTACCGGATGAAGTCACATAAGTCACCGGATACAGACACATCAAAACCCCGCACAGGATGGCAATAAGGGCATTTCTTGTATGTTTGAACACAGCATAGTCTCCAGATGCGGGTATTCACATGGCGCCGGTTCCACATTTATTCGCGGCCATTGGCGTTTATTTGCGGTCCGATTTTCTGTGGGGAGCCTGCTCGCGCACATAACCCATGGTCAGGCGCCAGCGTCCGGTATTTCCATGCAGTAGGTAATCCCGATGGACCTCGATGATCGCCACCCGTCTCTTCATCTCCGGCGGACCGCCGCCGATCTCGCGGACCGCCAGATCGCCCAGGGGCTTGATGCCGAACAATCGGGTCTCCAGGGGCTTGAGCTTGGCGACGATGCGATCGCTGTTCGGCGCCTGGAGCGCACGGGTCGGATGGTTGAACGGCCAGGGCCAGGGCACCCGTTGCAGCGGGGTCAGTGGCGGCAGGCGTTGCAGCGGCGGCGCGGCGGCAGTAGCGGGGGAATCGCCGGCATCACCGGCCAGCGCCGTGAGTGCGTACCCGAGATCCTTCGGCAATGCCCGGCGAGGGGCCAGCATCAATAATGCCAGTAGCCCCAACAACAAGGGCAACAGCAGGGCCCAGAACGCCTCCCAGGGGAAATCCTCGGGAATGGGCGCCAGGGCCGGCATGACACGCAGCTTGGCATCGAAGGGCGCGATGGCGCTGAATTCGTCATAGGGCGAATGATCCAGCCGCATCTGCAGGCGTAGGGGCAAATCGTCGATAGGGGTGTCGATCCGGGGTGTGCCCAAGGTCACACACAAACGGTGACTGTCGAGCAGCTGGGAGCGGGTCAGTTCCAGGCTGCCGGCCCAGGGGGTGTTTTCGTGCCGATATCCTACCGGTTCGTCGTCGAGCACAAATTCGGCCTCGAACAGGGCGTCGGCGACGGTGCTTTCGGTAGGCCGCTCCAGGTAGGCACTGACCTTGTAGGGCTCGTCGCCGAGCACCGCGAGCTTGTTCAGGTCATCCGTCTCGAGGGTGAACTCGATGCACCCCCTCTGGTCCTTCGCCAACGTCGGCGGATCCAGAAAGGCCTCGGACGGATGGGGGGTGATTCGGAGCTTGGGGTAGACCTCTACCTCGTGGGCATCGGCGCACTCGAGCCTGCCGACCTCGATATTCCCGTATTTGGCGACGACCTCGATGAAGCCCTGGTAGATCGCCCCTGGGCCCTTGTTATCGGCTGGAAATCTGTTGCGGATTTCCATGGTCATGCCACCGCCGAAGGGTTGCCGGGAGTTCTGATCGGCACTGCCTGGATCACCGTTCCACTCATACTCGCAGCCCGACCGGCGGGGTCCATGCCTGATGTGTTGGAGTTGCAAGTCGGCCTGATTGCCGGCGGTGCCGTCCGGGGATTTAGCCAGCACCTTGAGCACAAATGGAGTCTCGGCGACCACCCGACGGACTCTACCTGGTTTCATCGGATAGCGTATGCCGTCGAGCTCGACGAAGCCGGGCAACAGGGACAGCTCGGGCTTGATCTGGCGCAGGATTGCCACATCGGCGCCGGCCATGTCGCTGATCAGTCGGTATTGCCGGTTCGGGTCTACCCCCTGAATGGTCTGGGCCGAATAGGCCGCACCGAGCGACCGGGCGGTTACCACCCCCCGGCTGTTGACCGCCGGCTCCAAGGTCTGGCTCGGTGCCGGACCGACCCCCCGGCGCAGGGAGACCACCGAGACCTTCGGCGGCGTCACATCGCCATCCAGATCCACATCGCGCCGGCGTGATCCGGTGCCGATATGGTCCTCCATATAGCCGAAGCTTTTGGAAAATATCTTCGCCATGTTCAGGACCAGATCCCGCCCTTCGGGATCGATAAAAAGCTCGCCGAGAGAACGGCCGTCGTTGCCGGTAAAGACGGCATCGAAGAAGGCCCGCTCCCTGTTTGCCGTGGGTCCGAAGGCGAGCACATAGAGCTGGACCCCTTTGTCCAGCAGCTCGTTGCGCAATTCCCTGAGTCGTTGCCGCTCACTTTCCTTGGCAGCCGATTCCGGTACCCCGTCGGTGACCAGCACCAGCACCCGACGGTCCTCCTCCCCCCCATCCTCCGGGGGGAGGTCGTCGAAGGCCGCCCGGAGCCCCGGATAGAAATAGGTACACCGGCCGTCGTAGGGCAGCTCCTTGAGCTGGCGCCAAAAGGTCTCACGGGCCGCGCGGGTCTGGGCGGTGGCGCGGATCGGGGTCCCGATGCCGGTTGGTGGAGCCGTGTCGGGACAGGAGGCGTCTTCTCCCCAGTCGGGCTGGAACGGCAACACCGCAAAGCTGTCCCGGTCCGCGGGGCGTCGGGGGTTCGGGTCCACCAGGTCATAGAGCAGCATGGTGGCCAGCACGGCCAACCGCTCGGGGTCGTTGGGGCCGGTCCCGTCATTCAATCGGACTTTCATCGATAACGAGGTGTCCTGGACCACCCGGACATGGTTACCGGCATCGGCCCCGGCGGCCAACAGCAACAGGCAACCGATGAGCAACCAGCGGATCGGGTGGAACATGAACAACCTCAGCGCGCCGACAGCCGGAAGAAGGGGCCGCTTTCGCCGATCCGGTAGACCTCGCCGGGCCGGGCCAGCTCGCCGCCCTGGGGTACCTGGTCCCAGTCGGAGGTCGCGGACTCACGATACAAGGGTTGACCGCCGAGGCCATCGACCCGGGTTCGATTGCCCTCCGCCCGGAGGACCGCCAGCGCCCCCTGGACCTTGCCGTCGAGGCGGAAATTCGGGTGCAGAAAGGCGCGGGCATTGCGGTAAAAGCCGATGCCGGTACCACGCCAGGTGCGTATCGCTTGCGGCGGGTACTCGTCGATATCCGCGCGCTCCGGGGCAAAGCAAATGGCCAGGGTCTTCTGAAACCGGATCGGCAGGATATAGCCTAAGGCGATGAATACCAGCACCGCCAGGGCCAGCAAGCCCAGGATCAACCAGCTCCAACGTTCCCAGAAGGTACGTCCATGGACCTCCCAATAGGGCCGGATGCGCAGTACTTGCTCATCGGTACCGCCGCGGGACCGCAAGCTCAAAACCGGCTCGCCGGCGGCGGTGGATGACGGCGCCTGGTCGTCCAGCTCCAGACAAACCATGAGCGTGGCGCCGGCGGCCCAATCCACCGCGGAACCGCGCGGCGTGAGGCGTTGCCCACCCAGGGTGACGGCCACTTCATGATCCGCCGGCAGGCCACCGCCTACGGTCAGCTCGAACGGAAGACTCCCCTGATGCACCAGGCCATCGATCGGCGACACCGGCAGGCACCCTGTACTGGGTACCCGGCGTTCGCCGAAGCGGACCTCCAGATCCGGTCCCCCATAACGAAACACGCCGCTGACATCGATGGTGACATTGGTACGGCGGTCCGCGAACGGACTCGTCAGGTGCAGCTCCAACGGTTGCGGACCGGTGCGGGAAAAACGGTGAAAGGCGCTGAACCGACCATCCCCGGCGGTCTCGTCGGCGCCTTGTCCCTTGTCGTTGAAAACCAGTTCCACTCCATCGACCACACCACGGATACGAGCCTCGTCGAGAACCTGGCTATCGGTGATCGGGGTCGGAGCCTCCCCGGCGGCGATGGCCGCCACCAGCCGGGTCTCGACATCGGCCTGGGCACTGTCCGGGGACAGTAACACCGGTTTCAGCGACGAGCGTTGCACCACCGCATAGGCGGCGCCGGATCCACCCCCGACGATCTCCACCCGCCACTCGCCCGCGGCCGGTCGCTCGATCCGGGCGACCCGGTAGGCCCCCGCCCGTGGCTGGCTATCGGCGGCATAGTCGGCCGGATACGCACGGCCGTCCGCGCCCCGGAGATCGACCCGTTCCAAGCTGGTATCGCCATAGACCACCACCCACATGGTCTCGACATTCGGCCTGACCCTGAACGACGGCGATTCGGCGACGACCTGGTCGATCCGGTAGGGCGCCCGCATAATCCGGCGGAAGGTCTGGGCAAAGGCGCCCATCAGCTCCGCCGGCGAGCCGGCCCGCACCGGCTCCAGTCCCAGCTGGCGGGGAATGACCGGGTCGCCGCGACCGAGGATCACCGTCTCGATCCGGACGTCCTCGGCAACGAGTCCGGCGACCACGGGAGTGAGCTGGTTCGGGGCCTCGTCCTCGCCGTCGGACAACCAGATCACCGTCCGGTTGGCGCTGGGTTGGCCCTGGGCCGCGTGGTGCTCAAAAACCCCGCGGGCGGCCTCGAATGACAGATAGAAAAGGCTGTTGCCACCGGTCTGGGCGAGATGGGTATCGAGCCGGCGCTTGAACGACCGGTCCCCACGACTGCCTCGCGCCAGCACCCCGTGGCGATTCTCTCGCGCCAGCTCCGCCCAATCTTCGGTGGACTCCACTATGTTGCACACGCGATCGCGGCCTTCTTTTTTACAGCGCCTGGTCTCGTCTGTCTCCCGGCGCGGCAAGAGCTCCCGGTCGGCGCTGAGATCGAGCAGGCGGACTACCGCCAGATTGCCGGGGACGATGTCGGCATAGAGCTTGGCCACCAACAAGGAGGTACGCTCCGGGTCCATACCTGGGTTGGTCATACTCCGAGAGGTATCCACGATGATGACCACATCGGGCCTGTCCGACCCAGCGCCGAGAACGATGGTCGGGAGCAATAGCGCGAGAAACAGCACCAACCCTATCCGGCAGATTCGTTCGAGTAGCCGACCCGATGCCATCTGGTGACGATGTGTTGTCTCTTGAGTTCTGGGACGAGGTAACAATGTTCTCCGGCTCCCACGCTCCGGCGTTGAAGCAAATCCGGATGCTCCAGCGTCATGCAACTTTGGCCGCTGGAGCGGCCACCATCGCGTTCCCACGCTGGAGCGTGGGGACGAGTCACGTAAGGCGGGAAAGCGTAGCGCATCCCGCCGCGTCGGTCTGTTGCCTACCAGTGAACGCTTGAATACGACCAATCGATGAGGCGCGATGCACGGCCGTGTTTGATCGCATGGGAACAGGCATCATCGAGAGGCCGTGGCCAATCGCCTTCCTCGCGAATCCGGTGCCCCAAAAGCGCCGTTGCCAAATCCCCCGTTTTCTCCCTTCCGCGCGCGACGCCTTGAACGCCTCTCGTCTTTCGGCGTCCGTGCCAAACGCTAAAGGCGGGATGCGCTACGCTTTCCCGCCCTACGCGGACTGATCAATGGAACCCTTTCCAGACTGCTCCGAGGCCGCATTCTGCTGGTTGGTAAAATTCTTTCCAGACCATTTCAAGGCCGCGATGACTAGATTGAAAAAGACCACGACGAAAAAGACCTCGATGATGTTTGCCACTGAAACCGTAAACTTCGCGAATGTCGAGGATGGCCGCAAATCACCATATCCGGTCGTCGTGGTCGTATAGATCATGAAATACAAATAATCCATCAATGGCCGTTTCTTGGGCGTCTGTTCCTCTTGTCGGTCATTCTGTTGTGTAGCAACAACGATCTCTGACTTGAGTTCAGACAACACAGAGGACGTCAATTCCAGCTTAGCGATTTGATCTCTCAATCGATTCGTAGGCCCATCAATTCGCTCCTGCAGATTTATGGCGGCAACGTTGATCTTATTGTTAACCGTAGATCCCAGGTCGTCAAGTTGTCCGATCAGACGTTCAAGGTTCCCGTGGTGCACCGACAACTTGTTCAGATCCTGGGACAATTGATTAACGGCATTTCTCGCATCAGTTCCCGTACCACGAGACAGTTCGAGATGACTCTCAATTCCCTTCTCGATTTCCGTCAAGCGATCAGTAACGCTCCTCATATTACGCACTAAAATCTCCAACCGCTGGTACACAAGAAATGGTTGCTCATCGACTTCTGCAACAACATCGACATGTGGAAAATTATCACCATCACCAGACTTTTTCGGGTCTGTTTCTATTGTTAGAACCGGCTGACCCGTAGTATTGTGTTCACCAAGCTCCTCTTGCAAAGATTTAAATTCTTCACGTATCGCTTCCGCTCGAGCCATTGCGTATTCAGGATTATTCTTAGCGTTCCCCGTAGGGATACTAGTTAATGTCATCTTGATATGCTTTTCGCCTTCGTCCTTGGCATGAATAAATGCGGGTAGTCCTAAAATCTGTAGGATGGGGCGCGAGACCACGCTAGGCTTTGCCTGTCCTATCATCCTATAGATCACA